>SLMY01000247.1 GCA_007133255.1 Clostridiales bacterium | reverse complement strand
GACAGCCGCTCAGGAACCACCCAGTGACGACGCTCCGGTGATCGCTCTGACTTTTGATGACGGACCGGCTGTTGACGGGGAGGATCAGCTGACAGAGCAGCTGCTTGATATCCTGGCAGAGGAAAACGTGACAGCCACCTTTTTTGTGCTCGGCACCCAGATTGACGTGGGCCGCGAGGACACTGTCCGGCGGACCTGGCAGGAAGGGCACGAGATCGCTAATCACAGCTATAGCCATGTTATTTTCACTGAAACAGATGAGCAGAGAATTCGCGACGAACTGACCCGCACCAATGAACTGATTGAGAACATTACCGGTGAACGGCCACGTCTGATGCGTCCCCCTACCGGTGCCTATAACGCGCTTGTACAAGAAATCAGCCGTGACATGGATCTGGCGATTGTCAACTGGTCCTGGCAGAGCACACCTGAAGACTGGAATTACCACGATAATCCAGATTTCATCACTGAACATGTAGTTGAGCATGCCGCCAACGGGCATATTGTGCTTTTACACGATATCAACCGCGCCACGATCAAAGCCATGCCCGACATGATCGCCGGCCTTAAGGAACGTGGCTTTCGCTTCATGACGGTCAGCGATATGTTGAGCCATCTGGGTGGTGACCACCCCAAATCCGGCGCTGTCTATACACATTTTTCCCTGCCGATCGATTAATTCATTTGTAATGGAAACTGCTGGCTGACAGAAACAGATCGGGCTTGATGCCCAGCTATTCTTCAAGCATTTTCTGACGCAGCTTAAGACGCCACCGGCGTCTTTTCTCAGCCGCGGCATAGGCCTTTTCCTCTTCGGGTGTCTGTGGCTGAAGCGGGGGCACAGGCCGGGGACTGCCGTCTTCGTTCACAGCGACAAAGACCAGGTGGGCACTGTTAACCAGCTCCCTTTTCTGACTAAGATGCTCGACAAAAGTTTCGACCTGTACTTCAAGCGATGTGTGACCGGTCCAGGTGACCGACGCTGTGATCAGGACGGTATCATTTAAGTGCACCGGCGCGATAAACTCAAGCGGATCAACCGCTGCCAGGGTGACATCGCTAAGCGCGTGGCGCCTGGCCTCTACCGCCGCGGTGACATCAATCCACTCCATCAGCTGTCCGCCGAACAGCCGCATGGTGCCGTTGACATGTGATGGCATAACAATTTGTACCTGACTTGTTTTCATAATAGAATCCTTTCGTTTTTATACACTCTACCTCCCGATCAGTCGCTTGCTCTCTTTAAGAATATCACTCTTGTTCGCGGCCGTAACAGTTATTTTTCTTCTGAAAACGGAAAAATGAAGCAATAAGACAAAATAGTGACACAGAACATCGAGAATTTTCTAGTCAAAAAAAATTTGCTGTTGTACGATAAACTAAGTAAAGACAGCAGGAAAATAAGATAACTGGTTTTGGCTGCGCATGTACCGGGTACTTAACTTCGGCAGCTTGAAACATGACTGTGATCCGGAGGATTCATTTTATGCACTTAAAGATTATTATTGGTGAACACCAGGAATTAATAGAGACAAAAAAAGGCGAAAACCTGCTTGCCGTTTTAAGAAAAGCGGGCCATCAGGTGGAATCGCCCTGCGGCGGCATAGGCAAGTGCGGCAAATGTAAAGTCAACGTCAGCGGCATAGGTAATGTTTTGTCCTGTCAGACAAAGCTAGAAGCGGCATTATGGGATAAAGCAGGCGTGGCAGCCGATCAGCCGCTGGCGGTTCACCTGCCCCTGGCCATGGCAGCCCACATATCAACAGAAGGCCTGCTGCCTGATATAAAGCTGCATCCACTGGCCGGTCTCAAGCACGCGACGCTGCCGGCGGCGTCGCTGGAAGACCAGCGGCCATTCGACCAGCGCTTTTTTGAAACCACAGGTTTTACGGTGCCGCTGCCGCTTCTGAAAGATCTGCCGGACAGCTGGCTGGGCGATGCGGCAGAAGTCAGTTACCTGGTTCGGCATGATATCAAACAGGTGATCGCTTTCTGGCACAGTTCACAGCCGACCGGGGCCGCTCAAGCAGGCGCGACTCCATCTGCGGCGCCAGACGGTGAGGATCAGCCCGCTTTACCAGACGCTGAACCGCTTGGCATCGCGGTTGATATTGGCACAACAACCCTCGGCAGCTGGCTTTATGGCCTGCAAAGCGGTGAACGGCTGGCGACGGCCGCCAGGCTGAACCCGCAGCGCACCTTTGGCGCCGACGTGATCAGCCGGATTGATGAAGCGACAAAAAACCCGGAGCATCGCCAGACCATGCGAAAGCAGGTGCTTGATGCCATCAGCCAGCTGATAACAGAACTTATCTCAAAAGCATCAGCGGCCAGACAGAGCGGTGCGATGCAGCCGGAACACGTGGCCCATGTTGTGTTGACCGGTAATACCACCATGCTGCATCTGCTGACAGGGCTTACAGCGGCTTCAATCGCGAGAACGCCCTTTATGCCCGTTAGCACACGGGAACAGATGCTCACAGCCAGCTCGGTGGGACTTGATCTGCCGGCTGAGACCATTGTGCAGCTGATGCCCGGCATCGCCAGCTATGTGGGAGCCGATATAACGGCCGGTCTGCTGGCCTGTGATTTAGACAAGCCAGAGAAAGACGTGCGTGTCCTGCTGGATATTGGTACCAACGGCGAGATTGTTCTGGCCGGGCCGGAGGGCCTGATTGCCTGTTCAACCGCTGCCGGCCCGGCATTTGAAGGCGCGAACATATCGTGCGGACTGGGCGGTGTTGTGGGTGCTGTTGACGATGTATGGTGGAAAGGTGAGACTTTATGCACCAGTGTTATTGATCCCCAAGGTGAGCCTGTATCGAATGGTTCGGAAAAAAACAAAAGGGAAGACAAAGACTGCGGAGCGGACCTGGTCTATAAACCACGCGGATTATGCGGTTCCGGCCTGATAGCCGCGATCGCGGCCTGCCTGGAAAAAGGCTTGATTGATGAAACCGGCCGCATAGAAGATGATCTTGATGAACTGCCGGAGAACCTGCGTCAGTATATTGCCGAAATAGACGGGCAGGATGTGATTTTACTGGTCGCGCCGGAAAAAGGTGAAAAAGGAAATCCAGTCTACCTGACTCAAAAAGATATCCGTGAAGTACAAAACGCCAAGGCGGCGATGGCTGCCGGAATACAGCTTTTAATTCAGCAGGCTGGTATTACACCGGAACAAGTGAAAGCGCTTTATCTGGCCGGCGGGTTCGGCCAGCACCTGAAACCCGAGCATGCCTTTACAATTGGTTTATTGCCGGAAGAACTGCGCGGACGCACTCAGGCCGTGGGCAACACAGCCGGTATGGGCGCGATTTTGTGTCTGCTTGACACACAGCAAAGTGAAAAAGCGAGAAAAATAGCGAAGCAGGTTCATTATTACGAGCTGTCAGCCGACAAGCGATTCACTGATCTTTATGTTGAGGCCATGATGTTTCCAGAATAATCAAGATCGATAAAAATATGGGAGCGAACCTTGTGACAAAGATGTCTGCTGAAAAAATCAAACAAGAAAAAGAACAGATACGACGCCTGATGACTG
>SLMY01000063.1 GCA_007133255.1 Clostridiales bacterium | reverse complement strand
TCTCAAACCGCCCAACATCAGCTGGGGCATCATCTTTCCCATCTCATGGACACTGATGTTTTTTGTCCGCTCTGCCACCGATGTCGATATCAGGAGCATTTTGCCGGGTGTCATGGCCTTATCAGTTCTATTTGGAACGACTTCCATGCTGGCTGTAACCATCACTTTTGAAAGAAAAAGCAGGTCCTTTGAAAGGCTGCTACTAGCTCCGATCAGCCTTAATCTGCTGATGCTGGCAAAAACGACTGGTGCCATTTTATTTGGTATCATCAATGCGTTTATACCCGTTGTTTTTGCGTCTTTCTTGGTGGATCTGTCCGGTATCGACTGGTTTTCTGTCATAGCTGGTGTTATCCTGGTTGCTTTAACCTCAACCTTTCTTGGCCTCTTTATCGCTGTTTCGGTCAGCGAGGTCTTTGAGGCGCAGACTTTTTCGAACTTTTTCAGATTTCCAATGATGTTCCTGTGCGGTTTGTTCATTCCCATCGAAAATCTTCCTGTCTTCATCAGACCACTGTCCTATATTCTGCCGCTGACTTACGGCGCCGATATTCTGAAGCAGTCAATCAACCAGTCAGGGCATATTCAGCTTTGGCTTAGCCTGATTGTTCTGATCGTTTTTGCTGCAGGTTTGTTTCTGATCAGCACAAGAAATATCAAGAAACGGTGGATCTATTGAAAACCTGGCCTTTACAGCGCAAGATAGAGGCAGAATAGTAATTAATGCTGACGGCATATATGCAAAAGCCAATAAACAGGAACATTTACAGAGTAAAAAACTGTTTTCGGTTCTATAATACTGTTATGATCGAGAACGGACCTTGTGTGATATGATTCGCAGCCGTTCGCAAATGGATAAAACTATATTGGATGCGGTATTTGAGTCGCACCTTATGTTTAAAGAGTTACGGGAAAATCCTTGCATTTGAAGAAACACTTGAATCTAAGACGAAAGAAAGAAAAGAAAGGAACTGGATAACATGAAAAAGGCGAGTAGAGATTTAGTTCATATCGTGCACAACCGATTTAATCAACCGGCTATGACTGTCCAGCCGGGTGAATCATTTAAAGTGGATACTGAGTTATGTACAGGTACTTGGCTAAAAACATTAAACGACACATACAGCGATGATAAAGCGAATGGGCCCAACCCAACAGTCTGTGTCGTTATTGAAGGCATCTTGCCTGGTGATATGATCGCAGTTGAAATTATCGACATCGCTGTCGATCCGATCGGCTATACGGGTTTTAATGGTGATGCCAATCCTCTGGCTCGCCATATTCTGAATCGTGACTGGGGGCTGACCACCCGAACCGTTGCCATTCGTGATGGGTTTATCGATTGGAACGATAAAATAAAGCTGCCGATAAAACCAATGATTGGCACATTGGGCACTGCCCCAGCTCAGGAGTCGCTGCTAAACAGCAAGGGCGGTATTCATGGCGGCAATATGGATGCCCAAGAAGTGACAACAGGCAGTACAATTTATCTGCAGTCATTTGTGCCCGGCGCTCTTCTTCATATTGGTGATGTCCACGCGATTCAGGGTGATGGTGAAATCAACATGGGAGGCGGTATCGAGTGCCGCGCCACTGTAACTCTAAAAGTGGAACGAAAGACCAGGCCGGAGCACATGCGGTGGATCAGGGCAGAGGATCAGGACTATATCATGGGCATTGCCTGTGCCAGTACAGTTGAAGAATCGTTTCATGCAGCGGCCAGAGAAGTTTTGTGCTGGATGGTCGAATCATATGGCTTTGCCGAAAAAGAAGCCTATCTCTTAATGGGTCAGCTCCTGCAAGCCAGATGCACCCAGTTCGTCAACCCAACCAGAACCTACGTCTGCAAGATGCCCAAAAAATATTTGTTGGTATAAGGTTACCCGGGGGTATCTAAAGCTGACGCGTCAGATCGAAACCGCCAGGAATGCTTGCCAGAACCTGCCCGATCGGCTGCCGGATCACCAGACTCGCCTGCCGATCATACGGAGTCGGACTTGAATTGATGATTACAAGATTTTTGCCCTGATAATAATCGATCAGACCGGCGGCAGGATAAACAGCCAGAGAAGTCCCGCCTATGATCAGCAGATCAGCTTCGCTCAGGACTTTAACTGCCCTTGTGATGACATCTGGATCCAAAGCTTCCCCATATAAAATCACATCAGGCTTGATGATACCACCGCAGCTGCAATGTGGGACTGAGACGGATTCGACTATTTTACCGATATCGTATTTTCGATGACAGTCAAGGCAGGTGTTGTGATAAATGGACCCGTGCAGTTCAATCACTTTTCTGCTGCCGGCCTGCTGGTGCAGGCCATCAATGTTTTGTGTGATCACAGCGACCAGTCTGCCCTCTGCTTCCAGAGCGGCCAGGCGCTGGTGTGCCGAGTTAGGTTTAGCTTCCAGATTGATTATCTTCTTTTTGTAAAAATCAAAAAACTGTTCCGGATTGCTGTTGAAAAAAACATGCGATAATACAATCTCCGGTGATAAATCAGCATGCTGACTGTATAACCCGCTTTCACTTCGAAAATCAGGAATACCGCTTTCCGTCGAGACACCGGCTCCGCCTAGGAACACCAATGCCTGGCTTTGACTGATCAGATCATTAAGTTTATCTGCCTGTTTCATTAGTTTCTCCAGCTTCTGGGCACACTACCCGGTATCAAGTCGGAAGCAAAGGTGACTGCAGGCTCAACAGGCCCTGATTACAGTTGTTTTTAGTTGGTGGATAGAGATACTTCCGCAAATGTACCGGGTACTGTGGAAGGAAAATGCAGCTGAGTGAAGCGTATGATTCTATTGAGCGCCCTACAGATTTGCTGATTCTTTTCGATAAGCGGTAAAGAATCTGGATCCATGAGGATTTACACAAACACGGCATTCTGTCGCGTGACCCGCCGCACTGTAACCAGTCATACCTCCGGCAAGATTAATGACATGTTTAAATCCTTTTTGCTTCAGAATGCTGGTTCCCAGGCTGGACCGGTTCCCAGAGCTGCAGGCTAAGACAGTTTTCGCCTCCAGATCCAGCTCTTCATAGCGGGTTCGGAGATCTGCCACTGGAATGTTCACTGCTCCTTCAATATGGTTATCATCAAATTCTCCCGGCGCTCGTACATCTAATATAATAAATTGCTCATGTCCAACCACCCTGTCATGAAGGTCTTCCGCGGAAATCTGCTGCACCGATGCAGACCTCAGTCCTGAAGTTGCCCATCCCGCCATGCCGCCATCCAGGCAACCTACAGTGTGATCAACGCCTGTTCGCCTGGCCCAAACCACTGCTTCCTGCGCTTTACTGAAATCATCCGCCACAAGCAAGATTTTTTTATCAGTTGGGATGACCCAACCGGCAAAAGTCGGGAAATTGCTATTCAGATCCAGATGCCATGATCCAGGAATATGCTGGCTTCCAAAGGCTAAATAGCTTCTCACATCCAGCACCACATATTCGTCATCCCTCATTTTTTGATAGAAATCCATCGGAGATAATTCTTCCAGTTTATGCAGTTCCTTCAGCTTCACTGGTCCTTTT
>SLMY01000272.1 GCA_007133255.1 Clostridiales bacterium | reverse complement strand
GAAATCAGGTTGCCGACTTTCGAGCAGACAGAACTGTTTTCGCGTGGGGTTGGTGATACCACTGATGTTGTGCAAAAAGAGATGTATACCTTCCTCGATAAAGGTGAGAGAAGCATGACTTTACGGCCTGAAGGCACAGCCGGTGTCGTCCGCAGTTTTCTTGAGAACGGGATGGCTTCATGGCCTTCACCTGTCAGGTTGTCGTATAACATTAACGCCTTTCGTTATGAGAATGTCCAGAAGGGAAGATACCGCGAGTTTCACCAGTTTGGTGTGGAGGCATTCGGCGCCAAAGGCCCGGAAATAGACGCGGAGCTGATCACCCTGCTGGCGCTTTATTTTAATAAACTTGGCCTGCAGGAGACAAAACTACAGATAAACAGTATAGGCTGTCCGGCTTGTCGTGAGCTTTATCATCAGATACTAAAGCAGTATCTGGGCAGTAAGCTAAAGGACCTGTGTACGACGTGCCGGCAGCGTTATGATAAAAACCCGCTTCGTATTCTTGACTGCAAGGAAGAACGCTGCCGGCAGGCAACAGCGGACGCTCCGGTGCTGCTTGATCATTTATGTGATGGCTGTCAGGTTCACTTCAATGGACTGAAACGCGAACTTGACGATATTGAACTGCCATATACGGTCAATCCTCGTATTGTCCGTGGTCTTGATTACTATACCCGAACTGTTTTTGAGTTTATTTCAGAACATGTAGGCACACAAGGGACCATTTGCGGCGGTGGCCGCTACGATGGTCTGGTTAAGACGATGGGCGGACCGGAAACGCCGGGCATAGGTTTTGCTCTAGGCGTGGAAAGGCTGTTAATGGAGCTTCGGGCTCAGGCAATACAGCTGCCGGAAGCGCCTGGTTGTGATTTATACCTCGCGGCAGCGGGACAGACCGGCGCGGCTGTGCGAAAGCTGGCCTGGCAAATGCGGCAGGCAGGTCTGGCAGTAGAGACAGATCTGATGAATCGCAGTTTAAAAGCCCAGATGAAATATGCCGGAAAAAATAAGCTGCCCTACGTGATGGTGCTGGGTGAAGATGAGATCAGGCAGCAAACCGCGATGATTCGCTGCCTTGAGACAGGTCAAGAGCAGTCAGTTCGGCTTGACAGGATTGAAGAAATAGCCGCGATAGTTCGCGATCAAAAATGAGTACTGCCAAGCATCGTTCGATCGCAAGCGTACAGGGCAGCAAATTTGAAAGGGAAAAGACATGGCTGAAAACATGCAGGGTATGAAAAGAACAGCTTATTGTACAGAAATTGACCAGAGCCGGCTCGATCAGGAAATGGTGCTGTGCGGCTGGTGTCATCGCCAGCGGGATCTTGGCGGACTGGTGTTTATAACGCTGCGCGACAGGAGCGGTGAAATGCAGCTGATGGTTGATGATTCCTGTCCGGAAGCTGTTCAGGAAAAAGCCGCTAAGGTTAGAAGCGAAGATGTACTCGCTGTCCGGGGTATTCTCCAGAAACGTTCATCCGCCAACCCGAGCATGAAAACCGGGACGGTTGAACTGAAGGTCAGTGAACTTCGCGTTTTGAGCAGGTCAAAAACGCCGCCGTTTTATATAGATGAAGATGTTAAAGCGAATGAAGCGCTGCGGCTGAAATACCGTTACCTTGATCTGCGCCGGCCTGATATGCAAAACAAAATGTTTCTGCGCCACAAAATCACTAAGGTAACCCGTGATTACTTTGATCAGGCAGGCTTCTATGAGTTAGAAACACCGATGCTGACTCGCAGTACTCCGGAGGGAGCACGTGACTACCTGGTGCCCAGCAGAGTCTTTCCCGGCAGATTTTTTGCCTTGCCGCAATCACCGCAGTTGTTTAAACAATTATTGATGCTGGCCGGATATGACCGGTATATGCAGATTGTACGCTGTTTCCGTGATGAAGATCTGCGTGCCGACAGGCAGCCTGAATTTACCCAGATCGATCTGGAAATGTCATTTGTCGGTGTTGAAGATGTCCTGGCGGTCAATGAAAGATATATCAGCCATCTCATGCAAGAAGTGATGCAGATTCAGGTACAGCTGCCGCTGCCGCGTCTGACCTATGCTGAAGCGATGCGGCGCTTTGGTTCAGATAAGCCGGACACACGATTTGGCATGGAAATTGTTGATATCAGCGATCTGGTAGCCGGTTCTCCTTTCAGGCCGTTCGCCGGAGCTCTTGAAAACAAGGGCAGTGTTCAGATGATCTGTGTTCCTGGCGGCGCTGACATGAGCCGCCGCGACATTGACAGCCTGACAGAGTATATCAAGACTTACCGTGCCAAAGGACTGGCCTGGATAGCGGTTGAAAACCCGCTGAGAGGATCAGTCGCGAAATTTATCGATGAAACAGCGGCACAAAGAATAATCAGCCGCGCAGGCGCGAAGCAGGGCGATCTGCTGCTGATTGTCGCCGATGCAGACACGATCGTGCGTGAATCGCTCGGCCAGCTGCGGTGTGAAGCGGCCCGACGCAGAAACTTGATTCCAGAGGGGTTGTTTAACTTTGTCTGGGTGACAGAATTCCCTCTCCTGGAGTATGATGAAGAAGCAGGCAGATATGCCGCTATGCATCATCCTTTTACCAGTCCGATGGAAGAAGATGTAGCTTTGCTTGAAAGTGATCCGGGCTCAGTCAGGGCAAGGGCTTATGATCTTGTGCTCAACGGTACAGAGCTGGGTGGCGGCAGTATCCGTATTCATGACCAGGATCTGCAAAAGAAAATGTTCGCTTTGCTTGGATTCACTGAAGAACAAGCCTGGGCCCGGTTTGGTTTTCTGCTGGAAGCGTTCCAGTATGGTGTACCACCTCATGGCGGTATCGCTTACGGGCTTGACCGCATCGTGATGCTGCTGACCGGCAGCGATAGCATTCGTGATGTGATCGCGTTTCCAAAAGTACAGACATCAACATGTCTGATGACACAAGCCCCTAATCTGGTGGATGAAAAGCAACTCGCTGAACTGGGGCTTAGCTTAACTGAACTGGCTGATACGGTATCAGACCTGCCATTGCCGGATATCAGTGACAATGAAAATGAGGCATAGAAATGAAGAAGACAGCTGATGCGACACCGCAAACAACCGATCAGCAGGTAGCTTCGCAGACCACTGCCGGAAACGGCCAGGATATGGTTTATGAACTGCTGGACTGGCTTAAGTATATTCTGATCGCGATTCTTATAGGCTTGTTTATGGTTGTCTTTGTCGCCCAGCGCAATGCTGTTGTTGGCCAGTCCATGTCACCGGCCCTGCATCATGACGACCAGCTGCTGGTAGAAAAAGTCAGTCGCTGGTTTAACGGGATTGACTATGGTGACATTGTAACAATCAAAACGGAAAATCTGGAGAACCACGACGGGACAGCTAATATTATCAAGCGCGTGATCGCTATGCCGGGTGACTCAGTAGATATTACGGATGAAGGTGTGCATGTAAATGGCGAACTGATTGAAGAGCCCTATCTGCCATTGGACACGAAGACACAGATTCGTCAGCAAAGATTTGCCAGCCTGGTACTGAACGAGGATGAGTATTTTCTGCTGGG
>SLMY01000198.1 GCA_007133255.1 Clostridiales bacterium | reverse complement strand
TCAACTGAAAGTGATTTCAGCGATTATAAACTGATTGTCGCGCCGGTTCTTTATATGGTCAAGGACGGGGTAGCTGAAGCGCTGGAACATTTTGTCAAACAAGGCGGTATCCTGGTTACCGGTTTCATGAGCGGACTGGTGGATCAGTCAGATAATGTCCATCTTGGCGGCTATCCAGGTCCGCTGAGAAAACTGGCCGGTGTATGGGTGGAAGAAATTGACGCGCTGGCACCGGAACAAACGAACTCAATTACTTTCACCGATGGGGAAGAAGCGGTCTGCAGGCTGTTATGTGATGTGATTCATCTCGAAGGCGCGAAAGCGCTTGCCAAATACAGCAGCAACTTCTATGCAGGTACACCGGTTGTGGCTAAGAATCAATTTGGTGAAGGGCAAGTTTATTATATAGGCGCACAGCTTGAACAAAAGGCGCTGGATAAGGTGCTGGGGCAGGCGTCAGCTGATGCTGTCGTATCACCTGTCATTGATGAAGTGACTCAGCTGGAAATTGTCTGCCGGGAAACCGAAGAAGAAAAGCATTTTTTCGTCCTGAACATGACAGCGTGTGATCAGCCCCTGCCTTCTTTCTTCGCGAGTCAAACAGATTGCCTTTCCGGAAAAATGCTGAATGCCGAAGACATTCTGAAACCTTTTGACGTGCATCTGGTCAGCGTGAAAAAGTAAATGACCATCCTTCACATGGAACCCGGTACCTTTTAGGAAGAAACTCTGCCAGCCAGCCTAAAGCAACTGCTATCAGGGCATCCTGAGCTCGCAATTATACTTGCTTCCGTTTAGTTACCGGGTACCAGGGGCAGTCTGACTGTAAAGCAACTGCCTTTATTTTCAGTACTGATGACTGAAATATCGCCTCCATGCGCTTTCGTGATGGCTTTCGCGATGCTCAACCCGATACCAGACCCGCCTGTATTGCGTCGCCTTGCCTGGTCGACACGGTAGAAACGGTCGAATATATGCGTCAGGTGTTCCGCGGCGATACCCATGCCAGTGTCTTTGACACTCATAACAGCCTGGTTATCTTCTTTTGTGAGTGAGATGGTAATCGACCCTTTCGCTGTGTACTGGATGGCGTTTTCCAGCAGATTAATCAGAATCTGGCAGATTTTATCTTTGTCAGCCATTATGAAGCATGGTTCGGTTTGAAGGATTAACTTTAGATTGTGCGCTTGCATCCTTGGCTTGAACTGGTCCGCGACCGTTAAAACAACATCTTCCAGATTAAGCTCAATACAGTTGAGAACCAGTACGTCATCATCATACTGAGACAAATGATTCAGGTCTGATACCAGACGGCTCAAACGCAGCACTTCATCATGGCAATCAGCTATTCTCTTCTCGTCAGGTTCCCAGATACCATCTAGTATCGCTTCAAGATAGCTTTGCAAGGTTGTTAGCGGGGTTCGCAGTTCATGCGCCATATCGCGTGTTAAACGGGATCGAGTCTTTTCCTGCCGGGCCAGGCTTTCAGACAGCTGGTTCACAGACTTAGCTAAAGCTGATAACTCGCAGGTGCCAATCCGCTCATTCATCTGGACACTATAATCACCCCCGGCCATTCGATTGGCAACGTTACAGGCCTGATCAATGGGCCGTGACAGACGTGTCGCGAAGTATCGCCCCAGCAACAGTGACAAAATGAGGAAAAGAACAGCTGAGAGTGCGAATAGCTGATTTAAAGTGCTGATAAACCGCGTATCATCATCTGTCAGAAAATATTCACCAAACGAACCTACATAAAGGGTTGCGACTTGTTCAGCGTCAAACATGATCGGATAGGTTTTCTCGGTATATAAACGGTTTGAACCACTAATGCCACGACCTGTATTTCTCTGCATCTCGTCGATAATGTGCTTGCAGTGCTGGTTATCATGCGCGTGAGCGTCCCAGATAATCGTACCTTGCAGATCTTTTATTGTCAGAATCTGCCGGTTCTCAAGAGCCAGTTGGCAAAAAGGTTCCAGCCAGCCGGTTGTCCACTCGCCTCTGGTCTGTGAAAGCTGACTGTTTAAAGTGTTGACCAGTGCCTGATTTTGCTTCTCCTGCTGACTGGCAGCGTAGGCGCGAAACTGGCGCTCTAACAGCAAATTGGCTGTCAGCATCATGAGAGCGACAGCCAAAAGTGTCAGCAGTGAAAACGTGATTGTTAAGCGAGTTCTTAGATGCATATCATTGTCCTGAAAAACGATAGCCAATGCCAAAAACAGTTCGAATATAGCGTGGCTCTTTAGGTTTTGGCTCTATCTTCTGGCGTAAATTCTTAATGTGGCTGTCAACTGTTCGATCATACCCGTTAAAATGATCACCAAAAGCATATTCCAGCAGCTCATCTCTTGAGAAGATTCGATCCGGATGACGGGCTAGTACTTCTAAAAGCGCGTATTCACTGCGGGTCAATTGAATCAGTTCATCTTTGAAAAAAACTTGCCGGGATCGTGAATCGAGTGTCAGTCCGCCTGCAAAAGTCAGTACATCTGCCGGCTGGCTTCTGGATGTTGTGCGTCGTAAGATGGCGTTTATTCGAGCGACCAGCTGCCGTGGACTGAACGGTTTGCAAACATAATCATCGGCCCCTATCGCGAGTCCTTCAAGCAGGCTTTCCTCATCTGTTTTAGCGGTCAGCATAATAATAGGCACAGATGAGTTTCGCCGAATGGTCTGACAAACTTCTTCTCCGGACATCTGGCCCAGCATCAGATCCAGCACAACCAGATCCGGCTGCCGCGCTTTAAAAATGGCAAGCGCTTCTTCACCAGCTCCCGCCTGCAAAGTCTTATAGCCGGCTGCTTCCAGATAAGAGCAAACAGCATCAACAATTCTGGGTTCATCATCCACTACCAGAATGGTCATGTATCAAACGTCTCCATTAAAAAGTTCGAAAGGCAAGAACACGACTGATCTTCATTCAACACAACAGCAGCACTCGGGCAGCGCCTGATCAGATTGTCCTGCGGCCAAACCTACCGAACGGCTTGTATTATCACCATTGTAAGGCTGAGTATCCTGATCAGCAAGTGTATCTTCTAAATCATCAAGGTCGTCAACAACTGTAATGGTGCTGACAATCATATTCATCCAGCAGGCATAGCGGATGACTCCTGTCTCACCAGGTGTGAACTCAACGACTGTTTCGCCGGGTCTAAGCGAAACCTGGCCTTCATATCCGTCAATTTGAAACCGGTTATTGCAGCCGTTTATTTCATTTTCCGCTGCTGTTATAACCCAGCGAACGGGAATGCCAACCTGAACGATAACAGGTGTGTAGCGGCCGCCGGGAAATTCAGAACGAACTTCCTGGTACTCGTCACCAACAATGGCGGTAGCTGACACACTGGTTGAGGAACGTGACTGAAGCCAGCTCGCTACTGGAAGCGAAGCTGGTGACAGAACACGCCCGGCCATTTGAAGTCCTAGAAAGATAACCAGAACAGCACTGGCATATCTTAGCGTCGCGTTGCGCTTCTTGCTGAGCGAACCAGCAATCAGGCTTAAGCCAAGCATCATCGGGACCGTGCCAATTGAAAAGAAAAACATTG
>SLMY01000143.1 GCA_007133255.1 Clostridiales bacterium | reverse complement strand
ACGCGCCGGCGGGATTTGACCAGAAAGCAGCTGATAAAATAAGTGATCTGACAGGCAAAGCCTTTGTGACTGCTGAAAACAAATTTCATGCTCTGACGGCCAGGGACGAGCTGGTCTTCGCGCACGGCGCGCTGAAAGCACTGGCAGCCAATATGATGAAAATCGCTAATGATATCCGCTGGCTGGCCAGCGGTCCGCGCTGCGGCCTGGGTGAGATTTTAATTCCGGAAAACGAACCCGGCAGTTCGATTATGCCGGGGAAGGTTAATCCAACTCAGGCTGAGGCGATGACGATGGTCGCCGTGCAGGTGATGGCGAACGATGTGGCCGTTGGGATGGCCGCCTCACAAGGTCATTTTGAGCTCAATGTCTTTATGCCGGTAACCATATATAATTTTCTACAGTCCGTCAGGCTTCTGGCGGACGGCATACAGTCTTTTAATGCTAACTGCGCTGCCGGCATTAAAGCCAACCGCGAGAAAATGAAGCATAACCTGCACAATTCACTGATGCTGGTGACCGCATTGAACCCATACATCGGCTATGACAAAGCAGCGAAAACAGTTAAAAAGGCTTATCAGGAAAATATTTCACTAAAAGACGCCTGTGTGTCGCTGGGTTTTCTGACAGCCGAGAAATTCGATGAGGTTTTTAACCCAGAAGCAATGGTCTGACTCATTTCAAAATAATGTTGTCTGTTCATTGTCTGTACATCCGCGTTCTTGCATAGAAGCCTGACAGGGTATTTATGCAATCATCAATGCTATAATAAACACTAGACTTAACCTGAAACACCTTAATGGAAAATCGGGAGGTTGTGTATGCATCAATATACAGCAGGCCTTATTGTTTATCAGAACCTACTGCAAGATGAACTATTACGTGACTTAGCGGACATTTTCAGCCGTCTTGAAAGCGGCGAAAGGCAAAGACGAGAAGATTCCTCGGCTTCAGATTCGATCATCGCTGAAATTTATCAGCAGATTCATAAGCTGCTTGATTTAGCGACTGTATACGGATTTGACGGTAATTTGTGGCAAAACTATCTTGCCTGGCTGCTGGCGATGACAGAAAACCCCTTTAGTTTCGCCTGCGAGAAGCGTGGTTTTCGCGAAGGCAGTGTTAACCAGCTGGTTCTGCACGACCTTCGTCTGATACATTCACTTTTTCATTATCGTTTTGAGCCAGTTGAGCAAGCCTTGTCAATTGATTGTTTTTCTCTCATTACCAACTACAGAGCGCTTGAAAAAGAGCATAAAAATTACAACTGGTTTGTCAGCAGCAAAGTCCACGAGCTGAGCCAGCATCTTTCAGAAGCGGAAAATGAACACCAGATGCTGCAGGTGCTGACAACATTCTATCAGGACCACGGCGCTGGTATTTTGGGTCTGAATAAAGCGTTCAGGCTCAAACAGGCGGCGTATCAGTCAGATGGTGATTTTGACCTTGAACCCATAACGAATACCGTTGAGACAACACTTGATGACCTGATTGGTTATGAGTCTCAAAAACAACGGCTGATTGAGAACACAGAGGCCTTTATATCTGACAGAAAAGCAAATAATCTGCTGCTTCATGGTGAAAGCGGAACCGGAAAATCAACTTGTATAAAAGCTATTTTAAATATGTATCACAGCCAGGGCCTGCGGATTATCGAGATCTACAAGCACCAGCTGAACGCGCTGTCCTGGCTGATCGCCAAGATCAAGAACCGCAACTACAAGTTCATCATTTACATGGACGATCTGTCCTTTGAGGAATTTGAGACGGACTATAAGTACCTGAAGGCGGTCATAGAAGGCGGTGTGGAAATGACACCGGACAATATTTTAATCTATGCTACCTCGAATCGCCGCCATCTGATTAAAGAAACCTGGACAGACAGAAATGATGTTGACCCGAATGATATTCATCATTCAGATACAAAGGAAGAAAAAATATCGCTGGTGAACCGTTTTGGTGTAACCATTTATTTTCCGCGGCCAGACCAGGAAGTATACCTGGAGATTGTCAAAGGCATCGCCTCGCAGCACCCGGAGCTGGCAATACCGGAGGATATGCTTATAGAACAGGCAAAACGCTGGGGACTGTGGCATGGCAATATTTCGGGCAGGCGGGCCAGGCAGTTTATTAACCATCTGCTCAGCCAGAGTAAAGAAGATCAACCAGTGCCTTAAGCTTATGAAGCAGAAAGTCCTAAGCTAGGTTTATGTGAACAGCAGTGAGTTGGAAATAGAAAAAGGAGCGGAAGCTGATGTTTCTGCCGGGGTATGTTTAAATGAGAAAAGAACTGATTTGTAAAGTGTTGGCACTGGTTTTATCTATAGGGTTGATTCTTCTGATCGGCAGTCCGTTTAGTGCTGTCCAGGCGGACAATCATAATCAAGACGAAATTTTCCACTTTACGGTCTTGCATACGAATGATGAACATTCCGCTTTGGTGCCCTTTCTGACGCATGATGAACCAGAGCAGGAACTGGGTGGTTTTGCCAGGCTGGCGACAGCTGTCAGCCAGATCAGAGAAGAAAAAAGAACGCAGGACGAACCAGTTTTATTATTCAGCGGCGGTGATTTTCTTGGTGAGACAGCCTATGGCTGGTTATCAACCATAGGCTACGCGCCTGAAATTGAACTGATGCAGATGATAGGCTATGACGCGCTGACGATCGGCAATCATGAATATGATTTCGGACCGGAAATTCTTGGCAGATATCTGATGACCGGCGGATACCCGCAGGCGCATGACCAGACCCTGATTGTGGCGTCCAACACGGTCCCGCCTGATCATTATTTGCTTGCCAGTGAGCAACTGATCAGGCAAAACGGCATCCTGACGCTAGAGAACGGTTTGAAAATCGGGTTGTTTGGCCTGATCGGTGAAGACGCCATTCATGTTACTTCAGACAGCGGTGATATCTCTTTTTCAGATCAGTATGAGACTGCCAGAGAACAGGTAGCGCTGCTGAAAGATGAAGGCGCGGATGTGATTGTGCTGCTGTCGCATTCTGGCGAAGATGAAGAAATTGAGCTTGCCAAAGCTGTGCCCGGGATTGATCTGATCATTGGCGGACACAGCCACAGTCTGTTGTCAGAACCGATTATCGAAGGCGATACAATCATTGCCCAGGCAGGTTATCAGGCACGTTACCTGGGTCAGCTGGAGCTGTCTTACCATCCTGAAAGCGGCTCTTTAAGCATTAGAAACGATGATAACCAGTCTGATTATACAATTCCAATTGATAAGCGATTCGCCCCTGACCCGCAGATACAGGCACGCATTGAATCTTATACCCAGACACTTAATGAATTTCTGTATGATCTGTCAGACGGCACTTTTGACGATGTGCACACGCCATTGGTTTACGCTGATTTTCATTTGACCCATAAGCCTGATCTTCAGGAATCGACAGTCGGCAATTTCATCGCCGACGGCATGCGTCTCATTACATCTGAAGTGACGGGCCGCCGGGTAGATGTGGCGATTCAGGCGAATGGCAGTATTCGCACGAGTCTGGTACCCAAAAATGAAGCGGGCGCTTCCAGCGCGCTGGATCATGATTTTGGGGCACTGAGTTT
>SLMY01000243.1 GCA_007133255.1 Clostridiales bacterium | reverse complement strand
TTGCAAGCTATAAAAACTGAGCTTGATCAGGCTTTAGACCAGAGAATGAGTCTTATCCAGACCTATATTGAACGTGAAGATAAAGAAGGTTGTCTGCGCTTTTTCAAGCAGATTGGTTTTAACTGGTCGGAGACAGATCAGATCCGTGTCGTTTCCGGGCCGACAGATAACGCTTTCCTGCTGGACAGACGTCATCAGCTCTATTTGATATCTGAGCCACAATTTGATTTTATTAAAAACCAGCCTCATTCACACAATGCAGGCGTTTCACGTCTGACAGGCGATCCGCTGCGACTGGACAAGGCAGTTAACGAAGCTTTAATTGCCCGGGCACAAAGCTTCATAACCGGACATCCGGCACTTTATGTTTACCAGCGGCCGGATTTAATCCCGCTTCGTATGAAACTGGGCGAAGTACGCGGCGCGATCTCAAGCCAGAACATAAACACCGCGTCACAAATGCTCGATGAGTTAAAAAGTATCATTCTTAATCGGGGTTATCAGGTCAATCAGGTTTATTACTGTTATGCCCGTATCCTGGATATGATAGAAGAAAATGAAGCCCCTGAAAAACAAGCAGAGGATGATCCTGTATCCTATCTTGAAACCTGGCAGGAACTGACTTCGCTTTTCAGTCATATAGACGACATGTTCCAATCCCTTAAGCAACAGCTAAGTGAATCAATAAACCGTGACAATGACAGCTGCGGTCTGGAAGTGACCGGCAGCCTGATAGACTCAATTGTCCGGTATCTTGAGACCCATTATTCAGAAGATATCAGACTGTCAAAACTGGCTGAGAAGTATCATATTACAAACAGCCATTTGTGCCGGTGTTTCAAACAAAAGACCGGCACCACCTTTACAGCTTACCTTGTCGATGTTCGTCTGCAGAAAGCAAAACAGTTGTTGACGTCAACGAGCCTGCATATATCAGAGATCGCTGAGAACTGTGGTTTTGACAACTACTTCTATTTCGCCCGTCTATTTAAGCGAAAAGCTGGCCTGACACCCACCCAGTACAGAGATTTAAAGGGTGAGAATGAATCTCAATAAGCATAAATCTCTTTTTGTCGATGAATAACTTCAGCTGATTATAAATTGTTCTCCAGCAGCTAAAATCGTGAGATTCCCGGGATAAGCGACGTAAAATCTCAATTTTGTGAATAAAATATCAATATAGTATATATAAAATGCAAACCATGGCTATATTTAGTCATGGATTTATTGTGTACACTAATTGTACATAATACCTTATTTTATCTGCTTTTATGAAACTGATTTATATGTTTTACATGAAATGATTGGTTTAACTGCACATCAAAGGAGGCCATGCATGCAAAAAACGTCAACAATAGCACCTGCCCTTAAACAGAAGCATTCTCTGTCACGAACTTGGCGGAAATGTGTCGAGAACAAATATTTGCTTATTATGACCCTGCCGGTGCTTGTTTATTATATTATTTTCAATTACATGCCTATGTTTAATGTTCAAACCGGCGGTATCCTGATGGCTTTTAAACAGCATAATCTAACCCGCCCTTTTGTTGAATGGGACTGGGTGGGGATGCATTACTTCCAGATGATGTGGCGCCGGCCTGATTTCTGGATCAGTATGCGCAACACCGTCAGTATCAGCTTTATCCGTCTGGCGTTTGAATTCCCAATGCCGATTTTTCTGGCCATTTTGCTTAACGAAGTTCATCGGCGAAAAGCTAAACGCATCTTCCAGACAGTTTATACCTTCCCTCATTTCCTGTCCTGGATTCTTGTCATTGGTCTGATGAAAGACCTGCTTCAGATTAACGGTGTTATCAATGGCTTCATGACGACAGTTCTCGGTCGCCAGGCTTTTAATTATCTGGCTAACGATTCCTTCTTCGCTAATTACGCGATGCTGGTTATCTCAAACTTACTGAAAGGTGTCGGCTGGGGCTCCATTATCTATCTGGCGGCCATTGCCGGTGTTGACCCTACACTTTACGAGGCGGCCATTGTAGACGGCGCTAACCGCTGGCAATGTATTCGCCATATCACCTGGCCTTGTATTAAAGCGACTGCCGTTATTTTGCTTATTTTACAGGTTGGCAATATTTTAAATCAGGGCTTTGATCAGATTTTCAATCTGGTTAATGGCGTCAATCGTAATATCATTGAGACGATCGATGTTTACATCTATCGATACGCGTTTCAGCAGTCAATGAACCAGAGCTTCGCTGCCGCGTCCGGGCTGTTCAAATCGGTGATCAATTTCAGCATGCTGATCACAGCGAACCTGATCGCGAAAAAGCTTGGCGAAAATAATCTGTTCTGAGGAGGCAAATCATGGACACAACCTTGAAAAAAACCGATCTGACCGAAGTGACCGCGGACAGTAAAATCAAAAAATCAGTCGGCGACCGGATCGCGGACTTCCTCATTTACACATTTCTGACTATTCTGGCGCTTTCAGTTTTCATACCATTTTACAACATGGTACTGATTTCTTTTGCCCGGTATCAAGATATTGTACGCACCTCCTTTTACATTTATCCAAAGGCGTTTGATTTCCAGAACTATCGCATGGCTGTTCTGTATCCGAATTTCATGAACGCGGCTCTTGTTTCCTTATTCGTAACGGTTGTCGGCACATCTTTAAATATGCTGATCACCCTACTGGGCTCCTATACGCTTTCCAGAAAAAATATGCCTTTCAGAAAGCCTATTTTTTACTTTATTATTTTTACGATGTTCTTTGGTGCCGGACTTATCCCCTGGTACCTGGTTGTCAGAAATCTTGGACTGGTTAACAGCGTCTGGGCGATGATCGCGCCGCCGATGCTCAATACCTTCTATCTGATTCTGATGCGCAACTATTTTCTGAGCATTCCTGAGTCTCTGGAAGAATCAGCCAAAATTGACGGTGCCAACGATATCCGGATTATGTTTCAGATTATTGTACCGGTCGCGGCTCCCATTATCGCGACAATCGCTTTATTTTACGCGGTTGACCGCTGGAATGAATGGTGGCTGGCCATGCTTTTCATCCAGGACTCCTCTAAGCTTCCCCTGCAGCTGATTTTGCGCCGTATGGTTGTTGACGCGACAATCGATCTTGGCAACGATATGATGAACGCGATGCGTGACGCGAATATTCAGGTGCACAGCCGCTCTTTACAGATGGCCACGGTTACTATCACCACTATCCCGATTATGATTGTTTATCCATTCTTGCAAAAATACTTCACCAAAGGCATTATGCTGGGCGCTATTAAAGCCTGAATCAGAAGTTTGCATTCAAGTGGCCGAGTACAAATTGAGGAAAGGCCACCAATGAGAACCAATGCAGACGATAATTTGTGAACAGCAATCAGATGGTTGTTGAATAAAAAAACAGGAGGGAATTGAAATGAAAGTAAGAATCAAGTGGTTACAGTTAGTCCTTGTGTTTTCGCTCGTATTCGCGCTGATTCTGACGGGTTGTCAGACATCAGATGATACAACTACAACTGCTCCGGCAGGCGGAGACAATGGCGATGGTAATGGTGATGGTGATCGTGAAACCATTGATATTACCGTTAGTCTCTGGGACATTGAATACTCGTTTCCAGGCGGTGATCCCGACGAGATCGCTGTCATGGTCAGTGACATGTTTGATATCAACTTGACATCGATTAATGTGGGATGGGGAGACGCGGATGAAAAGTACAACACATGGGCCGCTTCCGGCCAGCTTCCTGATATAATCGGAGCTATCGCTCATGTTGGCCAGGGCCGTTATTTCCAGTGGATTAATGATGGCGTTGTACGGGCTTTACCTGACGACTTATCTGCCTACCCGGTTATTAATCAGATTATGCAGCAGGATGAAGTCCTGGCCTTCCAGGTCGATGGCAATAATTATTTCCTGCCCAGGCAAACCTATGAAGATTCATCCTGGTGGGCCATGGACCGTGGTCTTCTGGTCAGAAAAGACTGGATGGAAAATCTTGGTATCAGCGATCCTGTAACCGAACAGGATTACATTGACCTTACGGTTGCTTTCGCCACACAAGACCCCAACAACAGCGGCTCTAACGATACAGTGGGTCTCGTGCCAAGTGGAGTCTGGATTCTGACCAGCCAGGGTTTGCCCGGCTTCGGATATACAGATGGCCGCTGGGTTCTGGAAGACGATGGCTACATCCGCCCGGCGATCACATCAGAACGGACACTGCGCCTGATGGAATTTGTAAAAGAAATGTATCAGGCTGGCGGACTGGATCCTGACTTCGCCACACTCGATAATGCATTAGAAAAATTCGCTGCCGGACAAGCAGGTATACTGGCACGACAGGTTTCTTCAAAGCACTTGAAAGCTGTTCTGGATATGTGGGTAACCTTGCAGCCGGATGTAGATTTCTTTGAAAGCGTCTCCATTTTGCGCGGTCCTTCTCTGGACGGTGAGTACACGAGATTTACAGAAATGGCCTACTGGTCAGAAAGCTATTTCAACGCGAATGTAGAAGACGATAAAATGGGACGGATTCTTGAACTTTATGACTGGCTGTATAGTGATGAAGGCATGCGCACCATGATGTGGGGTATAGAAGGAACTGACTGGGAAATGGATGACGGTGAGATTAATCTCCTGACAGACGTTAATGAAGAAACCGGACTGCATACGCCTACCGCTGAGATTTATCCATTCACGTACGCTATGAGCTATCTGGCAGCCTGGACTGGTGACCTGGTGCAGTATATTGATCCTGCGATTCCTCAGGGTATCCGTGATATGGCATCCGAAGAACTTGACCACAGACTCGCGAACTGGCAGGCGCCAGATGTTGACTGGGCCGTACAGGCGATCAATGTTCCGGAGAAACAGGAAATCGCCGGTCTGACCTATGGTGATGACTGGGTCCGTTTCATCATGGACTCTTCCGGTAAAGACTCACAAACATTGTATGAAGAAATGGTCGCGAACTGGAACGCGAACGGCCTGCAGGACGCTGTAGAAGCGGTAACGAACGCAGCACGTGAACAAGGTTTGATTGATTAATAATTGTCTAATGAAAATCTTCAAAGGAGATAAGACTGTTTCAGAAATGAAGCGTTTCTTTTCCTGACATCAACCAGACAATGAACAATCTGATGACCTAGATAAAAATGCCTGGCTCCTGAAAATTAAAGGAGCCAGGTCTTTTTATGTTTATATTGTTGTTCTGTCTATTCATCTAGCTTTTTTGCTGACATTCTTGTATTTATTTCGATTATGTTATTCTGATTTTTCTATTATAGGTTAAGCGCAATCAATAGAAAATTGATGGAATTTCTTCGGGCAAATCATCAAACGCTTTTTGCTTTCCGTCTGCTACAGGATAAAGCACTGCCGCGGTTGCCAGCGCCGCGTCAACCATCTCCTGATAAGGCTGCTGGCAGGCATCAACAAAGCCTATGTTATAGTTCTCACCATCAAACCGTCCGATTGCCGACTGATCGTTATAATCAAAATAATGGCAGCCGACAAGGTTCGGGTGTGAAGCGCCTTGTTCAACATAGTAGCGATAAGCCCGGCCGCGTTCTGCCTGCGTCTTCACCCCGCGGATACCAGTAGCCGAAGTCGCGCCATCGAGCGCGCCATGGTGGAACTCGCCGATGATCACCGGCAGGTTAACACCCGCTTTCACCACGCTGTCAACTGCCGGACGCGGATCGAAGCTGTAGCAGTTGATAGAAAAAACATCATAGTTTTCCCAGCCGGCGACTTGCCGCGGATTGTGTATCCAGCTCCAGCGCATTCCCAGGTTCAGGTGATTAGGATCAACCGCCTTGCAGGCAGCCGATGGGACGGTTACATATTCGCGAATCATGATCTCCATGAAGTCGAGTAAGTCCGTTTCCTGCGGGCTTTCTGATTTTACTGGTTGTTTTTGCGGCTGCAGAAGATCATCAAAAGAAGTGAAAGCCGTTTGCCATGCCTGGTTAAGCGCTTCAATCTGCTGGTACCGCTCCTGCAAAAACACGATCAGGTTCTTTTTTGATACCAGCGGTTCATCCTGCGCCAGCAGTTCAGCGCCCAGATTCAGACCTTCCTCAAAGGCCCAGTTAGGTTCATTACACAGAAAATAACCAATCAGGTAAGGATCGTCAATAAATTGCTTCAGGCCATCGGCAAATAATGCTGCCTGCTGTTTATAAGCTGGGTCGAACACGTCTGGAAAATCGCGGAAAATAGTCCTGGAGGTACCGGGGAATTTTTTAAAGCGATCCAGCGGGATAACATAGGGCAGCCTGGACTGTTTGCAAAAATCAAGTTCAGTCCAGTTGCCAACCGTGTTAAAGCCCCAGCCGCGCAGCCGGTTCGCTGTCATTTTCTGCCACTTCTCTTTCCACTGGTCACCAAAGGTCCGGATCAAGTTAATCATGGGGTAGTCGATCAGTTTATAGCTTTGACCTTGACTCATCTGATCATTGGTAGTTATCGCTTCAGGGAATTCATGATCATCTGGTATCCAGCTTAGTACATGCTCCATCACATCAGTCCGGGTATTACGGTCTCCGCCAATACAATCAGGACCAATAGAAAAGAAAGCATAGCCGTCGGGATCTGTGAGCCAGAAACGCCTGCCATCGTGGAAGGTGGCAAAATAACCGCTGCCCTCTGTCAGTTTTTTATCTTTCCAGCCGCCCCAGCCTGACCAGTTGTCCTGCGCGAAACGGTTATCATATGCTTCGGAAGCATCTGCCATAGACTTGATGTTTTGAATCATTTCTTGAATAGATGTCTGTTTTCCCGGCCAGGTCTTAGGCATATACTGTCCCATCTCATCCATCAGTTTAACAGGGGGTGTCTGATAGGCCGGTGTTTCAGTTGTCAGGCGCAGATGCTTGAGTTTCATCCGTACAGGATGGTAACTTTCTTTTATTTGAAATGAGACTGTTTTCATCTCCTTAATCGAAGAACGTTTTCCGGCGATCACCATTTTCTGACGTCCCGGAGTTCGATATGGAAACAGACTCTGACTGTCGAGCAGCTTAAAATCAAAGCTCCAGGTTACAGGCAGATAAGGCTGGATGCCCGACAAAACCCTGAAATCAAATGGATTCTGGTTGTCGGGTTTCGCTTTGTTTACTTCAGTTTTCCAAAAATAAAGATAAAATGGCTGGGAGTGCGATTCCAGAAGTTCCATATCGCATACCAGATAATTATAGGCGGAAAAACCCTCACAAGAGAAAGTAAAGCCACCCCCATCACGGGCTGATTCAAGTATGATTTCCTGATCATCACGGCTGATGATCTGCGCGTTATCTAATGTGATCTGATCCCATCCGATTGTTTTTTCCATGATCGTGTTTCCTTTCTAAAGAACTGCCCAGCAGGCACTCTGATAAAGCAGCTTTCGCATGTCCGGATGATTAAAGGTGCGGACATCGTGGCCGGGATATAGGTAAATCACCCGACCTTGACCAAACGTTGTAATCCATGCCGCAGGATATTTTTTGCCTTCATACTCATATTCAAGCAGGATCTCATTGATTGAAAAATTACACATCTCGAAAAAATAAGGCTCTTCCTCCATATTGAAAGAATCAATGCCCCGCATCACAGGATGATCCTTTTTCGCCTCAACAGGTAAAAACCTCAGGTTGGTATAAGGCGGGTGCTCAGTGAATCTCGCGCCAAACAGCATGGGAATCTCCGGATACTGATCCATAGGAGCGATGATGCCGCTATGAAGGCCAAGAACCGCGCCTCCGGCCGCGGCATAGGCCAGCACGGCACCTACTGCCTGTCTGGAACCGTGTTTGCCCCAGCAGTCCGCGTAATTAATCAGCAGGTCATACTCGCGTAGTTTTTCCAGTGTCAGATTCGCGTAATTTTCTTCAACCGTAACATTGAATGAATCTTTCAGAATCTGAACAACAATCTGGTCAATGTCCGTCGCCGGATGGTAATTCGGATCATTGAAATCTCCCAGGAAAAGGGCTTTCTTTTTAGGCTGAACCATGTCTCATCCTCCTTTTTTGTCTGATGCTATATCTTGGTAATATTAAACTGTTTATTAAGAGAACAACGTTGAGGATTGATTATCTGATCTGTTTATTTGATAGCCTGCCGCGTCTGCTGATGTGTGACGGTTACCGTTCTTGATTTTCAGACAGAATATTCACAGTCTTTCTTTGATGTCTATCTATGATGTCTATTATACACGAAGATAGTCTTGATCAGACCAAGGAAAAGTGAAAGGCCAGCGCTTGTAGACACTGGCCTCAACAAAACTTACAACCTTGTAATAAACTGCAAAATTGAAAAACAGTTTACCAGGAGTTTAAGTTTGGCGACAGATCGCTTCGATCAGCTGATGTCAAATGAGAAGATATGGAATTTATCAGCTCCCCAGGCAGCCAGCGGCACCAGGCGGATACCACTTGTCTTCTGGTCGATCGGTAAGATGACCCGGCGCTGGTAGTTGCCGCTGACTTCCTTAATAACGCGCCATTGTCCGTTTTCATTCAGCACTTCCAGACGAAAATCCCTGACCATGGTCCGTGGCACGTAAGTTGGCTTTTCGTTTCGCAGATAGCTTGACCGCATCGGCCGATTGTTGCCGGCGACTGCTTCCGGTAATGTGGCTCGGTTCAGGTCACTGTCAAAGATCAGCCGCGAGCGATTGATCTGTTCAGGATGATCAAAGCGTATTGTTATAGTGTCGCCAGGCTTTCCGGTCCAGCCGTTGTCCTGATCGCCGATTGGACGGTCATAGCCGTTACGTAAGTTTTCGGCATCTGGCGCATCTGAAGAATACGCAGCTTTCCGGGTCAAAGCCGGCATAGTCCGGCGGTTGAAGGGCAGATAGCAGTCATCGTCCATTAAGGTTTCCTGAAGGTGCAGAAGATGGTGTTCGTAAACACCGCGCGGGCTGGTCTTCTCACGTATAGCGATAGCGGCGGCTGTTCCTGTGGCCTGGCCGACAGTGGCGCAGGTTGCCATAACTCTGGTAGCGCTCAAAGCGCTGTGTGTGACACTTATATTTCGTCCGGCAAACATCAGGTTGTTAATATTCTTAGAATACAGGCTGCGGTAAGGGATGCCAAAGGGTGAGGGCGCTGGATGAAAGATGGTCGGCTCCTCTGGAGCGCGGAAACCACCGGGATGGTGGTCGTCCATTGTCCAGCCACCGTAGGCAACCAGGTCGGGGAAACGTCCTTCACTGCGCACATCATGCTGGGTCATCATGACATCACCGACATAACGGCGCGACTCGCGCTTGCCGGGCAATATGCCAATCCAATCTATATCGAGCAGATCAACCGCGTCAGGGTAATCACCGCTGTTCTTGATGTAGTCCCAGATGCCAAAGGCGATATCCTGCAGTTCATCGCGAAGTCGCTCTGGGTCTTTGATCGAGTGCTGTTCGCCGCGCAGTTCGAGATACCAGAAATTCTCGCTATCCTTGAGCGGATCGGGCTGGCGGAAGGGCAAGTTATCCCGGGTTATTTTCTCAGCCCAGAACGGAGGTATGAAGATCCGCTTTTCCATGTGTTCGCGTGTCTGGATCAGGCAGCTCATACCCATGGTTTTCTGATCGGGCTGCTCCGGCGCGATATCCTCGCCAAACTCACTGTACCCTTCACGACCGAACCGGTACGCAGCGCCTGTCAGGGGTGCTAAAATACTGTCGCCAGAGCAATCCAGGAAAATATCTGCCTTAACCAGGTGGAAGGTCTGGGTGGTCATCTGCCATCCCTTGATCGCGACAATACGATCTTTGTCCATGTCAGCATCAAGGCAGGTGCAATTAAGCAGATAGTCCAGATTTTTCTGGAAACGGACTTTTTCGTACAGGATGCTGTCCCAGATTGAGTAATTCTGATACGGGTTGCGGTAGTAATTTTCCAGCATGATCTCTTCAACCAGGCCGGTTTCCCGGTTGTTCTCACCGTGCGCGCCGCAAACCCACATGCGGATTTCGGAAGAGGCGTTACCACCGAACATCGGCCTTTCCTGCATAATCAAGACGCGTGCTCCGTGGCGCGCGGCTGAAATGGCCGCGCAAAGTCCGGCCAGGCCGCCGCCAACCACACAAATATCAACTTCGTGGGTGATGGTCTGCAGGCCCATGCTTTCAGATAGTGGCTTAACGCTGTTTTTGAGATTATTTTTCATATGATCGGCTCCTCTGGTTTTTTCAACTGGACACTGTCTGCGATAGACAGCCCGGGAAAAACGCGTCATGATGGCTATGCTCTCTTTGATTTTAGCATTGTTGTTGAACTAAATCCTGTTGTGCTATACTCATCATACTGAGAAATCATTCGTGATTCTATGAAAATTATTCAAGAATCATTGTTTATCGTTTATTGTACCTGCAGCAAGCCACATCACCAAATGAAGTACCATGGAAAAATAGTATTATCTGATCACGATATAATGGGAGCGAAAAAATGCTGCGTCAGATTGTCTGCATCAAACAGGTGCCCGGATCATCACAGGTAAATGTAGATCCGAAAACCGGTGTTCTGATTCGCGAAAGCGCGGACAGCAAAATGAATCCTTATGATTTATACGCGCTGGAGACCGCCTTTCAGATCCGCCAGCAACAAGGTGGAAAGATTACGGTTTTATCGATGGGACCTGAACAGGCGGCTCATACGCTGATGGAAGCGATTTACATGGGCGCGGACGACGCCTGCCTGCTCAGTGACAGAGCCTTCGCCGGAGCCGATGTGCTGGCGACCAGCTATACGCTAAGCCAGGCTATTCGGCTGCTGCCAGGCTTCGACCTGATTATATGCGGCAAACAGACAACTGACGGTGACACTGCCCAGATTGGCGGAGAACTGGCCACCTGGCTTGACATACCGTATATAGGGCCTGTATCAGCCATTCAAAAGATAGTCCCCGAAGGTCCAAAACCGTATCTAACAGCGCGGCTGCCGCTTGAAAACCTGATCCAGACAGTCAAATTGCAGATGCCTTGCCTGCTTACGGTAGAGAAGGATATTTATACGCCCAGACTGCCCTCTTATCGCCGCAAACTTCGTTTCAGCAAGGATATGATTCGTGTTATGACTTTGCATGATCTGCCTGACCAGGACAGTTCACATTACGGCCTGGACGGATCGCCGACACAGGTTGAGAAAATATATCCGCCGGTACATCAGACACAGCATCAGCTGCATCAGGGAAGCGCACAGCAGGTGACGGCTCGCTTCTTGCAGCAGCTGGAGACTGAAAAAAGGCTGGATCACCTGCGTTCCTGAAAGCTCAGGCGTTTTAGAAGAAAGAAGAACAGCAAAAGATGAATGAACGATTGATCATCAATCATAATGTCATGAACCAGCAAGTCGCGCAGGCGCTGATCCGGCTTTGCCCATTTTCAGCGTTTGAATGGCAGGATGAACAGCTGGCGATCAACACAAACTGCAGGTTATGCGGTATCTGTGTCAGGAAAGGTCCGGAGGGTGTCATCACCTGGTGTCAGGATAATGAAGAGGCGATTGATAGTTCGCTTGACCAGGCAGCATCGGGACAGTGGCAGGGCGTGGCGGTTCTGGCAGATACGATGGAAGGCTATCTGCATCCGGTCACTTTCGAGCTGATCGGCAAAGCCAGGCAGCTGGCAAAGCAGCTGGACCAGCCTGTATATGTGATGATGGCCGGCTATCAGCTGCAGCAGCAGATCCAGCAGCTAAAAAATGTCGCGCCGGACAGGCTTCACGTTTATGATGACCCGATTTTCAGGCATTTTCAGACCGATACCTATACCGAAGCCGCCGCAGCTTTTATCCAGTCGGTCAAGCCGGCGGCGATGCTCATCGGCGCGACACAGGCAGGCAGAATGCTGGCACCAGCCATCGCGGCGCGCTTCCGTACGGGGCTGACAGCAGATTGTACGGCGCTTGAAATCAGCCAGGAGGGCGGACTGGTTCAGATCAGGCCCGCGTTTGGCGGCAATATTATGGCGCGCATCTTAACCCGGCACAACCGCCCGCAGCTTTGCACGGTACGCTATAAAATTTTTCCCGCTCCGGTACAGGAAGATGATGACACCTGCCAGGTGGTTCAGGAAGCCCTGCCCAAAGTGTTAGCCGATCAGCAGCAGCGTGCCAAACACGTCCGCAGTCAGGTGCTTTCAGTCAGTGAGAAACCAAAAGGCATTGACCTGACAGAAGCCGAAGCGATTATCGCGGTTGGCCGCGGCCTGCGCAGCCGCAAGGATCTGGATATGGTCCAGCAGCTGGCCGACCTGCTGAAAGCGGAAATGGCCTGTACCAGGCCGCTGATTGAAAACGGCTGGTTTGACCCAAGACGGCAGATAGGGCTGAGCGGCAGAACTGTCAGCCCCGATCTTCTGATAACGATCGGGGTTTCAGGGTCAGTTCAGTTTATGGCCGGTATGAAGGGAGCAAAATCAATTATGACCGTGAATACTGATCCGGAAGCGCCCATCTGCGGTCTTGCTCATCATGTCTTTGTGGGTGATCTGTACGATATCATACCGTCATTGATCAGCCAGATTAAAAACATGCAGGATATAACGCAGGGAGGGCCTGAAATATGCCAGATACAGCGACGCCCAGAGGCACTGCCTCTGCAGAAAACCTGATGATAGACGATAAACCGCAAAAACACCAAAGAGTGCTGCTGACAGCTTCGCAGCGGAAGGCACTGGCTGCCCTGATACCTGAAGACAGGATCTTTCACGGTGAATCAATTGGTGAGGACTACAGCCACGACGAGCTGGGCGGCATCAGCTGTTATCCTGATCTTCTGATAAAAGCAAAGTCAACCCAGGAGATATCTTCTCTGATGCGTTACTGCGACCAGCAGCGGATTCCGGTTGTTATCCGCGGCTCGGGAACCGGGCTGGTGGGCAGCAGCGTCGCCATCTGCGGCGGGCTGATGATTGATATGTCGCTGATGAATCAAGTCATAGAGCTCGACAAAGAAAACATGACGATCACTGTTGAACCTGGTGTCTTATTAATGGAGCTGGCCGAATATGTTGAAAGCAGGGACTGTTTCTACCCGCCGGATCCTGGTGAGAAATCTGCCACGATCGGCGGGAATATCAGCACCAACGCCGGTGGTATGCGGGCCGTAAAGTATGGCGTTACACGTGACTATGTACGGGGTCTGACCGTTGTCCTGCCCAGCGGTGATATACTGCAGCTTGGCGGGAAGACAGCTAAGAACAGTTCAGGGTATGCGATAAAAGATCTGATCGTTGGATCAGAGGGGACACTGGCTGTGATCACACAAGTCATACTTAAACTGCTGCCGCTGCCAGCTGTCCGTGTAAGCCTGCTTATACCCTTTCCGGAATTTGAGAAAGCACTGGCAGTTGTTCCGGCCATCCTCAGCTCGAAGGTGCTGCCAACAGCCGTTGAATTTATGGAAAGAGAAACCATTTTGTTCGCGGAAGATTTTCTGGGCAAGCGTTTTCCCGACAGTTCAGCCCCGGTCTATCTGCTTTTAACTTTTGATGGTTCCGATAAAACCAGTGTTGAAAAGGATTATTGCCAGACCGCAGACCT
>SLMY01000245.1 GCA_007133255.1 Clostridiales bacterium | reverse complement strand
GGATGAGTAGCCGTTGGCGTAAATCATCACCTTGTCTTTTTATGTAATAATATGCTTAGTTGTTGGTTTGACAAAAAGAGTGCTTTATGGCATAATTTATACCTTAGGGGGGTATGGTATAAAGCGTTTGTCTAGTGACGATCCCTAAGGCGGAAAGTCAGAGATACTTATTAATTTAGAAATTAAGCAGGAATGTAAGAATTTGCATAAAAAAATGAAAGGTATGCTCACGAGACCAAACTGACCCGGTCAAGCTAACGTCGTATCTTTCAATTTTCCAAGTGGAGTGATCCACTGAAAACCGTTTTTGATGAGGCAGCATTATGCTGTCTGGTGGTTCCTGCTGACCACAACTATATTGGACTAGGAGTAAGATAATGGCTGAGAATAAAATTGAAATTACGAGAAACATGGAGTCTTTATCAGGAGATCAAATAGCTAAGACCCTAATTCCTCCAGAAAACACACAATGTTCAACACGTAAAACCTTACGTGAGGTTAAACTGCGAGATGATCTGCTGCGCAGACTAAAACGGGTAGAAGGGCAGGTTCGCGGCATTAGCGGCATGGTTGAACGAGATGTTTACTGTGATGACGTCCTGCATCAGATCGCCGCGGCAAGGTCCGCGCTTAAATCAATCAGCCATCTGGTTATGGAAGATCATATTCACGGCTGCCTGGTTGAAAGAATTCGTAAAGGTGAAGATGAAGTGGTTGATGAACTGCTTGTGACAATCGGCAAATTGCTTTAATAAAGCGTTTGCTGATCATAGGCACGAACTATTATTGAAGTTATTGATCAAAATCAGGATTGACACCTCCATACCTGAAAGAGGGGGAGTGTCAACAGACAATAAGGATGTGATGATATGATCCAAACAGAAACAAAAAGAATTACGGGTATGACCTGCGCCGCTTGTGTTGCCAGAGTTGAGAAAGCTGTATCTAAAATTGACGGCGTTGAAAAAGCCTCGGTTAATCTGGCAACAGAGAAAATGACAGTTTCATTTGATCGTGAACACGTGTCGGATTCTGACATTGAAGCGGTTGTTACCAAAGCAGGATACGGTGTAGAGACAGATCAGAAAAAACAGGCCGATACAGACGAGAAAAAAGTAGTTGTGCCTATCAGTGGTATGACCTGCGCGTCTTGCTCAGCCCGTATTGAAAAATCTGTTTCCAGCCTGCCTGGTATTAAAAAAGCTTCGGTTAACCTGGCAACAGAGAAAATGACAGTAATCTATCAGCCTGATCTGATCAGGCTTTCAGAAATAAAACAGGATGTTATTAAAACGGGTTATAAGCCGCTGGAGGCTGAGCAGGAATCCGCGTCAGATGAAGACCAGCTAAGAAAAGAAAAAGCCGCAAGAATTTTATGGATTAAATTCAAGATATCAATGATTTTTGGTGTTCCCTTATTTTATATCGCCATGATTGGTATGACACGCTGGCATGACAGTCTGCTGCCTTCTTTTTTAGATCCCATGAACCAGCCTCTTATAGCTACCCTGGCACAGCTGGTGTTAGTGATACCTATATTGATAGCAGGTAACAAGTTCTTTACAGTAGGATATAAAGCAATCTGGAACAGAAGCCCCAATATGGATTCGCTGATCGCGATAGGCACAACCGCGGCCACTCTATACAGTTTATATTCAACGTATAGAATATATGCTGGCCATACAGAATATGTTATGAGCCTTTACTATGAAACCGCTGGCGTCATCATCGCGCTGATCCTGCTGGGTAAATCGCTGGAAGCGGTTACAAAAGGAAAAACATCTGAGGCAATCAAAAAACTGATGGGCCTGGCACCAAAAACCGCGCTGGTACTTCAGGAGGGTCAGGAAATTGTTATGCCAATTGAAGAAGTAGAGCCAGGTGATATTATTCTGGTTAAACCCGGCGAGAAAATTCCTGTAGACGGAGTTGTGGAGAAAGGTCTGACCGCAGTTGACGAAGCGATGCTGACCGGTGAAAGTCTGCCGGTGGAAAAGAAAGCGGGCGATCTTGTTTACGCGGCCAGCATTAATAAAAATGGTTCTATTCAATTTCGGGCGACTAAAGTAGGCAGCGAAACAGCGCTGGCTCAGATTATAAAACTGGTGGAAGACGCTCAGGGATCAAAAGCACCGATCGCGGCGCTGGGAGACGTTATTTCCGGCTATTTTGTACCAGTTGTGTTTGTCATAGCGGTTGTTTCAACGCTGCTGTGGTTTTTTGTCGGTGGTGCGGAAGCAGGTAATACTGTCTTCGCGCTGAAAATATTTGTTTCTGTCCTGCTGATTGCCTGCCCCTGCGCGCTGGGACTGGCGACGCCAACCGCGATCATGGTAGGTACTGGTAAAGGTGCTGATTATGGCGTGCTTTTTAAGGGAGGAGAGGCTCTGGAAACAACCCACAGGCTTGACGCTATAGTTTTTGATAAAACAGGAACATTGACAAAGGGTGAACCAGAAGTGACAGACATAATCGCTCAATCACCCTTTGAGGAAGATCAACTGCTCCAGCTGGCAGCGTCGGCTGAAAAAGGATCTGAGCATCCGCTTGGTGAATCTATTGTTCGAGCAGCGCAAAATAAAGGCCTTATACTGCTTGCGGCTGATCAGTTTGCAGCTGATCCTGGACAAGGTATTAAGGTTACTATTGAAGATAAGCAGCTGCTGCTTGGTAACCAGCGCCTGATGGAAAAAGAAAAAATTGATCTTCATGAGCTTGAGAAACAGGCCGATCAGTTGGCAGAGAATGGCAAGACACCGATGTATATTGCTGTTGATGGCCAGCTGGCAGGGATTATCGCTGTAGCAGATCAGTTAAAGGAAAGCAGTGCAAAAGCAGTTAGCGCGCTACAGGAACTGGGCCTGGAAGTGATGATGATCACAGGTGATAACCGTAAAACCGCTGACGCGATAGGCCGGCAGCTAGGCATGCAGCGCGTATTGGCTGAAGTTATGCCGGAAGATAAATCCGAAGAGGTTAAGAAACTGCAGGCTGAAGGAAAAAGAGTCGCGATGGTAGGAGACGGCATTAATGACGCTCCGGCGCTGGCTCAGGCTGACATAGGCCTGGCAATTGGCTCTGGAACAGATGTCGCGATGGAATCGGCAGATATTGTCTTGATGAAAAGCGATTTAATGGATGTGCTGACCGCTTTGCAGTTAAGTAAACGGACCATGCGCAATATTAAACAAAATCTGTTCTGGGCATTCGCGTATAATACAATGGGAATCCCAGTTGCTGCCGGACTGCTTTATGTGTTTGGCGGTCCGACACTGAACCCTATGCTGGCAGCGGGCGCGATGGCTTTTAGCTCTGTATCTGTTTTGCTTAATGCCTTAAGACTGAAAAAGTTCAAACCGCAAACGAGTTTCCAGAAAAATCCTGTAAGCAAATAGGTTGCGTATTTTAACTGCCGCAGGCGTTTCTGGAGATCTATTGGCATCTTCATTATGCCGGGCTTAATAAGCCTGCTGGATGCTTAATAACAATTAGATGATGTTGACCAAAAATAAATGCACCTTCAACCTGGATGACTGCCAGTGTTTGGAGGTGCGTTTCTGATGTAAAAATAATTTTTCTGATGCCCAGACCTTAATATTAGAAAATATTTTTTTTGTCCGGG
>SLMY01000232.1 GCA_007133255.1 Clostridiales bacterium | reverse complement strand
CTGGCTGGCCAGTTTAAGCTTCGCTTTATTGCTCGGTGTTCCGGTTGCCATACTCATCAGTTTTGTGAAAAGCCGCAAAACAGCCGCGACTTGCGCTGGGCTGCTGCAGATGCTGCTGGCTGTTATGCCTGTTTTCGCTATCATTCTGCTTTTGAGAAAATCAGATCGGCTCATAAGCCAGACAGCAGATATGGCTTTTGTCGGATCAAAAGAGAAGACACCGGGGCAAGTCATCGCCTGGCTGGTTTCAATTTTTTTGATGCTTGTCTTGCTTTTCGCGAAGGGCCTGCCGTCACTGAGTCAATTTCCAGTACTAGCACAGCAGTTTCTGCCATCAGTTCTGATATCCTTGCTCTCGGTTATGGTTGGTTTCGCTGCCGCCCTTGTGCTGCTGTACGGGGCGTCCGGTTCAGGCCGGGTTTTGGTGCCGTTAACGGCACTGATTGTCCTTGGCACGAGTAATGCCATGATCGCTCAATACCTGCTGTTTCGCCAGCTCGGCATGGCCAATACCGTGCTTGCGACGCCCTTCGCTCAGTGGCTTCAGCCACCCGTTCTGATCATTTTGTTTCTGTTCGCGATCATTGTCCAGGTGATGAAAAATCAGACATTACTCATTTTTCTGGCTGCGGCGGCGGCAATATTAGTTGGTGCCCACGCCTATGGTGGTTTTATCCCTCAGATGATTTTTACCAGTGTGCCGCAGCAGTATACAATGGGCATGTTGTTCAGGCAAAGCCAGACTATGGCTGATCAGGTCATCAACGCTCCTGAGGCAGGCACAATGACGCTGCTTTATATGACAACGCTTCTGCCTTGCCTGCTGCTTGGCTGCGGCGCGGCGCTTCTTGTTCGCAAAGGTCTGATTAAAGCGACCTGATCCGACAACCTGTTGAGAACGCAAAAAAATACAGACATCTCAAGAATCTTACTTCTTGAGGTGTCTGTACTGGTGATCCACCGGAGGCTCGAACTCCGGACCCCCTGATTAAAAGTCAGATGCTCTACCAACTGAGCTAGTGGATCATTTGGCTGGGGTGGCAGGATTTGAACCTACGCATGCGGGAGTCAAAGTCCCGTGCCTTACCGCTTGGCCACACCCCATTGTGTTCATATCCGCCGAGTGTCCAGGCATTGCCTGCCACGGAATAAGTTTTATTGGGGTGGGATATGGGAATTGAACCCACGACTTCCAGAGCCACAATCTGGCACTCTAACCAACTGAGCTAATCCCACCATATACTGCCTTCCGCAGAAGGCACGAACAAGATTATACGGATCATCAAGCGCCATGTCAAGGAAATCTGAAGATATTTTTCAACACCCAACCGGCCTGCATGCGTCTTTACTATCTCTCATCGCCTAAAAGGTGTTAACCCGCGTTCCTGAAAGATAGGTTTTTCAATGTTCGCGGTCTATCAAACAACTGAGTCACGCGGCTTGCCTGTGCCTTGTCGGGCTCCTCATCTGTCCGAAGACTGTATTGAAATTCTACAACAGGATCATCACATACGCAACCGCGAATCATGAACACAACGAAAATTTAAGATTTTGTCCATGAATGGTTCTTGTTTGGGTATGAAATTAGCTATAATGGTAGGGAGTAATCTATCAATCGGCCGTCATGAGCGATCAAGTTCAAAAAAACGGCAAAAAAGAACTTGATTCAGAAAAAGCCTGAGTCAAACCCCTGTTGGAGGTCATCATGAATGTTACTAATCCCTATTCCTATTTACCGCTAAGAAGTGAACGTGTCGAACTGACAGCGCTTGAATCGTCTGATATGCCTTATCTGCGATCATTTTTTCAGGATATGACATCTTTATACTATTATATTCCCACCACGGCCAGACCGATTAATCTGCTGCAGCTGGAAAAACTGCTGGCAGACTGGAATGACGGGCTGGAAAGCTTCGTCTTCGCGGTCAGGCAGGATGGCCGCCTGATCGGCCTGGTGAATATTGACGGACTTGACTGGGCTAACAGCCATGCTGAAGTCGGCATCGCTATCACAAATGAAGACGCGCGCGGCCAGGGCCTGGCCATGGAAGCTTTACAGCTGCTCATGAGGTACGCGTATTGTGAGCTGGGTCTGCATCGTCTCTGGGCCAGGATTATTGAAGATAACGCGCCTTCAATTAAACTGTTTGAGCGGCTTTCCTTTACAAGAGAAGGCACTTTGAATGAACATGTCTATCGTCATGGGCAGTATCGTGACATGCTGATATATGGCCATCTGCGCCAGGAAAGCAGTTGCCAAGACTAGTGCGAAATGCTATTATGGATTCGTTATGTTCAAACAAATTATACAGATAGTTCAGGAGGAATTTTCATGAGTAAATTGATTGGTAACGCTATTTTTGGTCAGTCCGGCGGACCCACTGCTGTTATAAACGCGAGTGCGGCCGGCGTCTTTACCGAAGCGCTGAAACAAACCGGTCATATAGAAAAAGTATTTGGTGCCGCTAATGGTATAGTGGGCATGCTGAATGAGGTTTTTTACGATATTGGCCAGGAAGACCCCAAAGAACTTGAGCTTTTGAAAACAACCCCTTCATCAGCGCTTGGTTCCTGCCGGTACAAGCTGGCAAACGCCGAAGATGATGAGACCGATTACAAGCGTCTGCTTGAGGTCTTTAAAAAATATAATATCCGTTATTTTTTCTATAATGGCGGCAATGACTCAATGGATACCTGTAACAAAATCTCGAAATTTTTGCAGAAAGCCAATTATGAATGCCGGGTGATGGGCGTTCCCAAGACGATTGACAATGATCTTTACGGCACAGACCACTGCCCGGGTTTCGCTTCTGCCGCGAAATACATCGCGACAACGACCATGGAAGTTTATCTTGACGCCCGTGTTTATGACACTGGTATGATTACCGTCATCGAAATCATGGGCCGCCATGCGGGTTGGCTGACTGCCTCTTCTGTTCTGGCAGCCTACAAAGGATATGGTCCTGACTTGATCTACCTGCCGGAAGTCGATTTTGATATCGATAAGATGCTTAGTGATGTCAAACGCGTCTACGATAAAGAAAAGAAAGTCATTGTCGCCGTCTCTGAAGGTGTCCAGACTAAAGAAGGCAAATTTATACCTGAGCTGGTGAGCGAAGGCGATGTTTCAGTTGACGCTTTTGGTCATAAACAGCTGGGCGGAACTGCCACGGTGCTGGCCAACTATCTGAAGGAAAAAATAGGCTGCAAAGTACGTGGCATTGAGTTATCTTTAATGCAGCGCTGCGCGGCCCATCTGGCTTCCAAAGCTGATGTTGAAGAGTCATATCTCGCTGGTCAGACCGCTGTCCGCTGCGCGGTTGACGGTATGACCGATTACATGGTTGGCTTCCAGCGCCCGGAAAACGGCGCTTACACCTGTGAGATCAAACTCATACCGCTGGACACGGTGGCTAATACCGAGAAAAAAGTACCGCGTGAATGGATCAATAAAGATGGTAACTTCGTTAATTCTAAGTTTATTGAATACGCTCTGCCCCTGATCCAGGGTGAATCACAGATCGCCATTGAAGAGGGTCTGCCCCGCTGGGCACGCCTGAAAAAAATTCCGGTGACAAAATGAATCAGGCACGAAGATCTGTTCAAACCATCAGATCTGCCTGAGG
>SLMY01000059.1 GCA_007133255.1 Clostridiales bacterium | reverse complement strand
TCATAATCTTTATAGGTACCACTGACAGAAGCACTGCCATTTCGGCCTACTTCCTGTACCACGCGTGAGGCCAGATGATACGGGCTGACACTCGATATATTGGCAGCCTCCATAAAGGTATCAACATAAGTCACTTTTTTGGTTTGACCATTATCTACATATTCAAACGTATTATTTACACTCATGAATGTGTTATTCAGAATATTAGCGACACCGGCACTTGTATGAACTTCTTCACAGTATGACAAGTTCTCAAACTGAAAGATCAGCGAAGGTGTCAGCATATTTCTTGGATCCATATAATAGGCGATCACGTCTTTACTGGCCATCACCCAGCGGTCTGAATCGTAGATGATCCAGCGGTCCTCCAGCCAGCTATAACCTGCCGGGTCAATTGTTTTCCAGTTATCGTTCACAGCGTTCTCAATCAGGCTGACACCCGCTCTTGCCTGTCCATTGACCGCGGCCTCCCAGGTCATATCAACATGCATAGCGGTGAAACGCCATTCAGGGTAATCAGTTATCAGCGCTCTCAGCATGGGCCGATAGCTTTCAGGAAAACCTTGCATATCAAGATATTTCTCGAAATCAGGATCGGGTTCGGCAGGCTCAAGCGGGTCCAGAACAATTAAAGAAGAGAGCATGTAACCAGATTTTTCATTGCCTGCTGATGTACTGTAATTAATTTTATACCAGATGTCTGTGTTATAAGAACTTAAATACTCACCTTTATGCTCAGATAAAACCGTTACCGGATGGTTGTTGAACAGTGAGTCAAGACGTGTGCTTTGTGTAGAAGGTAATTCCCGGACACTGGCAGAACTGCCGACCGAAACCCTGCCGCTGCGTGGATATCGATCACCAGCGCTGACAGTTGTATTTCGTGCAGCAAATAAACCTGTCTGGCTGACAGCGGAGAACAAAAACACGGCGATCAGCATTATTCTGATGACTGCAAAAAATTTGCTGCCGGAACTTGCTTTCAACTCATTATTTTTCTTGCGCACTATTCCCCTCCATGCTAATAGCTAAATTTAACCAATCGTATTGTATCACATCAAGGGGGTATGTATATTACAAGCTTTTTCCATTTAGACTAAAGTATCAAGTCGCTTGTCCGATTTATGGCAGCTGTACCGGTTTTTCAGGCATCTGGCGGAACACCGGAATCCTGAAAACAAAGGGCTGATCCAGCAGTTCCATGGCTTCATACGCCCTGTATGTCCGCTGGCCTTCTGCCCAGGCCATCTGGATATTCTGAGCATACTGGCGCATGAAAAGACCGTCCACGCCAATAATATCAAATTTTTGCACATACAAGGTATCCTGGCCTACATCAACATATCTTTCCGCGATCCAGATGGCGCCACCGATAATCGCCCGTTCAGGAGTATGCCATGGAATAAGCCATTTAGCTTCCTGCTCACTGATCTCTCCCTGATCAGGGTTCAGCCCAAACTGCGCGAACCGTGCTCCGTTAATCTGGGCGCCGTCGGGTATTTCCGGATTCGGGATCGCGTTGATGTTGTAGAAATTGTAAAACCCCTCGTAATCCCGCACCTGGCCATACGCAAGGGGAGACTGCCCCAGGCGTCCCATTTCCTGAATAATTTTTGATGCCAGAAAAAACGGACTGACATCCGAGACTTCCGCCGCCTCCATTAAAATGGATGCGTAGTCAATTTCTTCCTGATTATCCCTTTCCATAAAGGTATCAGCCAGAATCGCTTCAACGCCTTGTTTGGTGTGCAGCCGCGGTTCATAGGCCATTGACTCAAACTGAAAGATATTAACCCGGTCCAGAAAATTCCTGGGATCAGCATAAAAAGCGACCACCGGATCAGAAGCGGCCTTCCAGCTGGTTCCGTCATAGACCGGACTTCCCGCCCGGACCCAGCTGTCTGGGTTGACCGCCGCGTCTATCAAGCTGCGGGACCGATAGGTTTGTGCCTCGAAAAAGTCAGCCCAGACAATATCTGTCTGCATGGCTTCGAATTGATACTCTGGCTGCTGCAGATGAAGCAGCCAAAGCCAGGAACGATAGGTATAGTGAAAGGGGTTGAGCGTGTTGTGAAACCCCTCACTGTGTGGCGGGCGCAGAATCGTGATTGTGTATGTATTCTGACGTCCGTCAAAACCCCTGACGGCAAGCTCGATCGTATTGACCGACGGTTCAAGAGAAACGCGTTCTGATGTCAATGGCTGCCTTCCCTCCTGCTCGGTTTCCTGATACAGATCAACTTGCGCGAAACTGCCTTCAAGTGGCTCATAGGCCAATGCGAGTGTCGTTTCACGTTCATCCACAACCAGGGCGTATGTCACGGTTTCTTCAGAAAAAGCCGGTACAAAATCAACCCGATCCTGCCTGATATCACTTAAAGTAAGGCTGCCCAGCAGGGCAGTCGGATCGAATAATCTGAACTGGTCCCGGGCCAGCCACTCCTGCCGGCCAGTCTCGTCCTCAATGAGCAGTTCCTGCTCACGAATCTCCTGAACAGCTAGAAACCGGTCTGGCTGCTGGAGCGGGCTTGCCACAGCCAGCGATGGCAGCAGCAAATAACTGAATGAACCACTGCCGGGTGTTTCTGGAACAGGAAAAACTTTGACGAAATAAACTTCATTGTCTTCTGCCGCGTCCATCTCTTCTGGTTGATGATCAGATTGTTCAGCGCTCTTTTTATATCGGAGCGCCGCGGGAAGTGTTTCATGACTTCTCGTTCGCGCGATCATCTGGCTATCCAGGTTGTAAAGCTCAAGCTCAAGCGGGTGTTCAGCGCTGATGATATTTAGCAGCGCGGCATCTTGCCGCGGCTCAAGCCGATACCATTTAGTGTCCTGTGCCTGCGGATCCGCGACAAGCGTATCCTGGCGCAGTTGCCCGGGCGTGAGTGACCAGATGACCGGCACTTCATACTGTTCCAGCTGCTGCCAGTATCCGCGGCCGTCATTGGTAAGAATCATCACACCAAGCTGATACACGCCGTCACGCTCTTCGTAGGCATTCCAGCTGATGCTGTGTGCCTGCATGGACGCTTCCTGATCCGGATCCAGCGGCTGATCAGCATGAATCTGCTGGTTAGTGTACAGCTTGATTCTGCCGTCGCTGCCGGTAACCCTGATTTCCGATTCAATTCGAAGGCGACCAACAATTTCTGTTCCTGAAGCAGGCCTGTTATCCGCGAAATAAACTGAGCGCAGCCTGGTTGGCTGTTGCGGAAGGTCTAAAAAAACCGTGTGTCCTTCTTCTTCCAGAATCGAGTTGATAAGGGCCAGACGGCTGCCGCTCTCCTGAAGCACCCGTTCCAGGTCCTGTTGTTTGTCCTCTGTCAGCCGTTGTCTGGTGATAAGCTGGTAAACATCATGCATGTACTGGGTGTCATCCCTGGCCTGCTTCAGATAATCAGGGTTTAAAAAAACTCGAAGCAGATAATCCGCCGGCGCTAATCGGCCTGAAACCAGATTAACAGTCCACGTGTTCTGGCGGGCCGTTTCATCGTGCTCTCTGGCTATCAATTGATCCGCGCCTTCAACCAGCCGGCTGGCGTCAGTGAGTGTCAGCGCGCGCTGACCAGGATCAAACCCAAGGTTTTTTTCTACCGTCTTAAACTGACTGTATATCACGCTGAAG
>SLMY01000254.1 GCA_007133255.1 Clostridiales bacterium | reverse complement strand
TGCCAGCCTGCTGGCAGTAACAGGTATGACGTACCTTAACGTGTTGAACACGGCTGGGTTGCCTTTACTTTGGAGATCAAACCGTTTATAATGAAATTACAAGTTCAAAGAGGGGAGCTGACAATAGTTGGCTGAGAGGATATCTGCAGATATCGACCCTGTGACCTGAACCGGATAATGCCGGCGGAGGGATTATTAAAGCTAAATCAGCTTTCCGAAAGTCCAACCGGCTGACGGGAAGCTTTTTGTTTGGGCCCGACAGAGTGCTTCCCGCCTGAGCTTATGCTTGACAGCATCATTTATGGAGGGATATAAGATGTCTGAAACAACAGTAACAAAAATGAACCAACAGGTTCTCAGAGAGACTATTCTGGCCACTGCCTGCGGTGGTATGGCGATCGCTTTGTCAACCATTTTGTCAATGTTTACCGTCTATCGTATGCCGCAGGGCGGTTCAATCACACCGGCATCCATGCTGCCGATTGTTTTCTGCGCGCTGGCTTTTGGTCCTGCATGGGGCATAGGTATTGGTCTGGTTCACGGACTGCTGCAATTTGTGCTGGCGCCGTTCGCGGCGCACTGGGCATCTGTGGCGCTTGATTATCCTGTCGCTTTTGGCCTGCTTGGCCTTGCTGGTTTTCTGGCAGCCGATAAGGATTTGCGCATGACACAGCGAAATGTACTGCGCCGGCTTAGTATGATCAGCATGCCAAGGCTGATCACGGCTATCTGGATCGCGATGCTTGGCCGCACAGCCAGCCATTTGCTTTCCGGTGTGATCTTTTACCGTTCTTACGCCATTGAATCAGGTATGAATCCCTGGATTTACTCGATTGTTTATAATGGCACTTACATGCTGCCCGAAGCCATTATCACAACGGGCCTGATGCTTCCGCTGGCTGTTTTATTTACTAAATCAAGAAAAAACGTGTCTTCAGACAATGGCTGAGCAGGCAGTTTTGTCATGGCAGCACCTTTGGTTTGACACCCATTATCTATAGACAAAAACGAGAAGTTGCTGTTTATATGATGAAAAGCCCTCCTCTGTGTTGACAGCGGGGGGCTTTAATCATTACAATATCATGTAATGTTTTGCCTGTCTTATATTAGATCAAGTGGCAATCAAGGGGGATATTAATGTCGACTAAGTATATCTTTGTGACCGGTGGTGTTGTATCAGGTATTGGCAAAGGCATCACCGCGGCATCTTTGGGATGTCTGCTCAAGGCGCGGGGCCTGGAAGTAAGGAATCAGAAATTTGATCCTTATATTAATGTTGATCCCGGCATGATGAGCCCGATTCAGCACGGCGAGGTTTTTATAACCGATGACGGCGCTGAGACTGATCTTGATATTGGCCACTATGAACGCTTCACTGATGTCAGCCTGGATGTAGAAAGCGACATCACATCCGGCATGGTATACCGCGATGTGATTAACCGTGAACGTGAAGGCGGATATATGGGGACAACTGTGCAAGTTGTGCCTCATATTATTAATGAGATAAAAAGCCATGTTTTTTGCGGCGCTAAAAAAGACAAGCCGGATGTGGTTATTATTGAGATCGGCGGTACGGTAGGTGATATGGAAAGCTTACCTTACCTTGAGGCGATTCGACAGATTACATATCAGGTTGGTCATGAGAACGTTCTTTTTCTGCACGTAACGCTGGTGCCTTATTTGAAGATGGCGGGTGAGGTTAAAACAAAACCAACCCAGCATAGTGTGCAAAAGTTATTGTCTCTTGGTATTCAGCCAGATATTCTGGTTTGCCGCAGCGAAGTGCCGCTTGAGAAATCAGTTCGCGAGAAAATCGCTTTATATTGCAATATTGATCTGGACTGTGTCATTCCAAACCTTGATGTTGACACTGTGTACGCGCTGCCAGTCATGCTTGAGGAGGAAGGGCTGGCCAATGTGATCTGCCGCAAGCTTGGCATCGCTCAATTTGTAGAGCCTGACCTTCGGGCCTGGTATCAGATTATTGAACGAAACCGGGCGGCTCATCAGCCGGTTGATGTCGCGCTTGTTGGAAAATACGTGTCGCTTCATGATGCCTATCTGAGTGTGGTGGAGTCGCTGACGCATGCTTCAATCGAAATGGGCCTGGATGTGAATCTGCGCTGGGTATCAGCCGAAGACATTGAGAAGGATGGCGCGGCAGCGCATCTTGATGAGGTTGACGCTGTTCTTGTACCGGGTGGTTTCGGGCCGCGCGGCATGTCAGGCATGATTGAGGCCGCTGATTATGCCAGAACCGCTGAAAAGCCGTTTTTTGGTATAGGCCTTGGTATGCAAATGGCTGTTGTCGCCTTCGCGCGCAAGGCAGCCGGTATTGAGAGCGCCCATTCTACAGAATCAGAAATATCGTGTCAGCCCATTTTCATACTGCCTGATTTATCAATAGCGGACCAGAATGGTGTCAGTGAAGAAGGCATACAGCTGACACCGGAAGAAAAACCAATGCGTCGCGGAGTCTGCGATTGCTCGATAAAACCTGGCTCAAGACTGCAGACTGTTTATCGTCAGGATCTGATATCTGAGCGTCATCATCATCGATGGGAATTTAATATGTCCTGGAAAGACGAGCTTCAGGAGGCCGGCCTGGTCTTCTCAGGTCTTTCGCCTGATGGCAAAAAAGTGGAAGCCATTGAACTGGCTGATCATCCGTGGTACATTGGTGTAATCTATCATCCTGAGTTTAAATCACGTCCCATACGCCCGCATCCGCTGTTCCGGGATTATCTGAAGGCCGCCTTGCGATTCAGGAAAGCAAAAAAGAACTGACACTTGTGTCTGGAGGTAAATATATGGCGACGATCTTCGAACAGGAATCGCGTACATTCAGTGAATATCTGCTGATTCCGAATTTGACGGATTATCAGACGAGACCGGAAAATGTAAACTTATCTACATCTGTTGTCAAATATCGCAAGGGCAATGAGGAAAGCAGATTGCGAATAAATCTGCCGGTAACGTCAGCGATTATGCAGGCGGTATCGAATGACTCACTGGCCATCGCGCTGGCCAGAAGCGGTGGTCTGTCCTTTGTTTTCAGCTCACAACCGATCGATAACCAGGCAGACATGGTTCGAAAAATAAAAAAATATAAAGCAGGACTGGTCACAAGTGATACAAATGTCACTCCGGGCCAAACACTGGCAGATATACTGCGGCTCAAGGAAAAAACAGGTCATTCCACTGTAGCCGTCACTGAAGATGGCAGCGCTCACGGCAAGCTGCTGGGTATTGTGACCAGCAGAGATTATCGGATCAGCCGTATGACAACCGATACACCAGTCAGTGAGTTTATGACACCGCTAGACCATTTGATCGTTGGCCGGGAGGGGATCAACCTGAGTGAGGCGAACGATATTATCTGGGATCGTAAAGTTAATCAGCTGCCGATTGTAGATCAGCGCGGTCATCTGGTTGGCATGGTTTTCCGCAAAGATTATGATGAACATAAGGAAAATCCGCTAGAACTGCTGGATGAGCAGAAAAGGTTGATCACGGGTGCCGGGATCAATACCCATGATTACCAGGAGCGTGTCCCTGCTATGTTGGACGCGGGCGCGGATGTGCTGTGTATCGATTCTTCAGATGGCTTTAGTGTCTGGCAGTCTGACGCGATCAAGTGGATT
>SLMY01000124.1 GCA_007133255.1 Clostridiales bacterium | reverse complement strand
TCAGTCTGTATGGCGTGCACGTGGTGCTTTTCTTGAGGCTATCAAGGCATCCACAACTCAGATGGATGAGTGTGATGTTGTTGTCCCCCGAAGCAAGATCGCGGAATTCATCCGCTTCAGCCATGAGACCGCATCTAAAATGGGGCTGCGCATTCCCGGTTTTGGTCATGCCGGCGACGGTAACCTTCATCTTTATATCTGCCGGGATCAGCTTGAAGAAAAAATGTGGCAGGAGAAGCTGGCGCGAACGTTTGACGCGCTCTATCACAAAGCCGACCTGCTAAGCGGCCAGGTTTCCGGTGAGCACGGCATTGGCTATGCTAAAAAAGAATATCTTGCCAGTCAGTTTGGCGAAACACAGATGCAGTTGATGAAAGGAATTAAGGCAGTCTTTGACCCGCACAATATCCTGAATCCCGGGAAAATATGTTGACAGCATTCTGAATCCTGGGGAAATATGCTGACAGACATAGGTGAGATATCGTCTTTTGCTGTAATGAGACTCACACTGACATAGGTTGAACAGTGTTAACCGCGCTAAAAAGACTTACATCTGCAATGGAGTTGACCAGTGCTTATCAATGATCAACAATATTGCCCCGATCTGTTCTGGCTCTTAATCCTCAGCTTCAGAATCGTCAGTTTCCGCCTCTTCCGCCTCTGCTTCGCTGACTCGAAGGGCTTCAAAATAAGCTTCAAGCGCTTCCCCGGCCTGTTCAAGCGCTTCATCAACCGTCAGGCTGCCGGATAAGGCCTGTAGCCAGTAACTTCGCAGATATTGATCATAGATGGTTTCATATTCCGGTTGAAGGGTATTGCTGTCAAGTGAGAAGGCCTCCAGAGAAGGCGTAAAGGCAGGGCCCCAGCTTTCCAGCCACTCCCAGTCATCTTCAAAATCGGAATAGTCAGTTATGACAGGCGGATGTCCGGTTCTCAATGACCAGATACGCTGTGACTCAGACGTATTCCAGAAATTCACCCATTCAGCAAAATGACTGACCCGATTATTGATGAACACAGTTGGAATAAATAAATAGGCTTCTGTTACCTGTTTTTGAGCACCGGGTCCGCCGGGCAGCGGCGCAAGGTCAAAACTGATACCGGCATCTTCGTGTGTGGAAACATCATACACATCACCCACATACATCAGAAGCTGTCCTGAACGGAACAGCTGCGCGCTATTTTCCGATTCATCCGGCATGACGCCGTTTTCTGTCAGGCTGACAATCGATTCCAGATACTGGGCAAAAGCGTCCGTAAGAAAACGTGTTTCTCGGCTGCCCGCGTCCACTGCCGGCTGGCCAAGCTGATTGATGGCCAGGGGACCGAATATCTGCTCAAAAGTCAGCGCTAACCCATATTGAATCACGCCTTGTTCTTCAGCCAGACTGGCAGCGATTGAAAAAAGCTCCTCAATAGTAGCAGGCGGGGCTTCATACCCATGTGTCTCCAGCAGATCACTGCGGTAAAACAGTCGCTGCGGAATATAAGTCATGGGCACCGCGACATCCCTTGCCGGTCCATTACCCGCTGCGGCCAATGACAGTTCGCGTACAACGTTCTCCGGATATTGATTTTTTCTCACATCATAGACTAACCCGTCAAATGGTGGATCCGAAGTATAAATCTCACCGATCCCGGTTAATAAACCCCAGCTATGGTATGTTTTCAGCTGCGGATAATCCTGGATAATAAAATCCGGACCATTGCCAGCAGCTGAGACAGCAGACATCTTCTGGTTCAGTAAAGGCCACGACATGCTGGCTAGCTGAATAAATGTATGTTCGCTTTCAGCATTAAACTCATTGATCAACTGCTTCAGAACATTTTTCTCAACACCGTCCAGCCCTGACCAGGCTGATAAGATCTCACGATCCTCCAGCTCACGGGTATCTGGCAAAGGCAGTGTCTCAATGGTTGGCTCTGTCTCGTCTGATGGAGTCTCTTGTGTTTCTTCGGTTTGTCTGCCTGGCTCATCTGAATCAAATAATACACAGGCTGAAGAAAGGAGCATAGCGGTTATGGTGATCAAGAGAATGAACCATCTAAAAATGTTTCGTGACATGTGTGGCCTCCAGGTTAAAGGATTATTCCATATTAGCAAGTTAGATACATTTTCCACCGTGCTTTCAAACACCCGGTGCATCAAGCCATCAGGCAGCCAATGGTGGCTGCCTGATTGTTAATCTCATCTGTGCATTACTGGCAATACCGATTGCCACGTTAAATAGGCCGCTAAGTGAAAACACTCATGACGGACTGATTATCCCAGCGCCGCAGCGGTTTCCTTCAGTTGTTTAATAATCGCGATTTTCTGCGGACATTTTGGTTCACAAAGGCCACATTCAACACAAGCATCTGCTTTCTTGCCGCTGGGCCCGTCAGCTTCACCAATTTTGGCATATTGACTCTTGGCATGATCGGTAAGTCCGTAAACGCGATGATAATTCATCAGCTCAAAATTGAGCGGTATATTCACTTCATTTGGACAAGGCATACAGTAATTACAGCCAGTACAATACAAGTCAGCCATTTTTTTGTTTTCAGCCATAGAAATCTCAATATTTTTCAGTTCATCATCACTGAGTGCCTGCTTATTGTCCGCGACCTTCGCGTTTTCTTCCACCATCGCCATACTGCTCATACCGGAAAGAGCACAAGATACGGACTGGTTGGCCAGGACAAATCGCATCGCCAGTTCAGCGCTGCTGGCCATTCCCGGCAGCATTTTCTTAATGGCATCAGATGGCGCGCCCAGCCGACCGCCGCCGACAGGACCCATAATCACAACCCCCAGGCCTTTTTCATGTGCATGAGCAATAGCCTCTTCATTTGAACGATCCAGCAGATTATACTGGCATAAAACAGACTCGAAGTGACCGGTATCAACAAGCTTGATCATATTCTCTGGCTTATCATGAAAAGAAAAGGACAAATGGCGGATCAGGCCTTGTTCTTTCGCTTTCAGAACCGCTTCCAGCGGGCCGTCAGGCTTATCAATTTTTTCTGTATAAGTTTCCCAGCCAATGCCCCATAAATGATAAAAATCAATGGCTTCAATATCAAGCTGCCGCAGTGATTTCTCAAGCCGTTTAATCGCGTTAGCGCCTGAGTCGTCCTCGATTGGATTCTTCGTCGACACCATGACCTGGTCGCGAATTCCCTTAAGCGCTTTGCCGACTATGATTTCACTTTGACCGTCGCAGTAATAGGGCGCAGTATCGATATAATTAACACCCAGCTCCACTGCCCTGTGGATCATTCGAATGCTTTCTTCTTCATCATAAACGGTCTTTCCGTCAACAGTCTGACTGGGAAGACGCATCGCCCCAAATCCAAGAGCTGATATGTCTTTGCCTGTCTGACCAAATTTTCTGTATTGCATTTTGTTCCTCCATAAACTGTTTTCTGCTTACAGACAACTGACAGGCTGTTTGATCAGCCTGTCCGTGGTTCAGGTAAGCAGCTATTTTTTACGTTACCTTCTCATTATAACCGATTTGGAGCGACTTGAGTATCTTTGATGAGGCAAGGCTCTTTGTATTTATATCACCCGTTAACAAGCACATCACCAAATATACCTGCAACACTGTAACTGGCAATATAAAGTAGGTTCTCCCCAATATGTGATGAATAGCTTGCCATCAAACAGATCATGCCATAATACGGTTT
>SLMY01000182.1 GCA_007133255.1 Clostridiales bacterium | reverse complement strand
CCCACCACATCGCCCAGGCCTCCGGATTGTGCCAGCGGCGCCATTTCCGCTGCTACGAAGAGAATGTTCATTTTCATCAGACAATGGCCCCCTTTCCTATGACAACCGGATAATCCTGCTGGCCGACCAGTTTTATACCCGGTCTGATCACACAATTTTTATCGAGAATAACATTTTCGAGTTCCACGCCTTCCGACACAAAAACATCCTGCATAATGATACAGCTTCTTACAATCGCGTGTTTGGAGATTGTCACACCGCGAAAGAGCATGCTGTCGGTCACCTCACCAGTGATCAGGCAGCCGTCGGAAATAACCGAATTACTGACGGTATTGCCTTCACCATACAGCGTAGGCGCTTCATCCTTGACTTTTGTATAGACAGGCAGGTCTGAACCAAACAGTTCATTGCGAAACGCGTCATCCAGCAGCTGCATGGTACTGGCGAAATAAGTTGGAATACTGTTGATTCGCAGCACTTTCCCCTTGTATTCAATCCCGCGCACCCGATACTGTTTATACAATTTCATCAGGCCGTCAATAGAGAAATCCCTGTCGCCGCGGGCGATGGACTCACTGACCAGGTCTATCAAAAGCTCGCGGTCAAGCACAGCGATGCCCAGTGAACAGCGTGTCGCTGACGGCTTGGGCGGGTCCATCATCATGTCACGCAGATAGCCGCGCCGGTCAAGATTGAGAATCATGCTTGGACTGCCATATCGGGTGCTGTCACGATTATACATCACGCTGATATCAGCGCCGCTTTCCTCATGTTTGCTGACAAACTCATCGAAGGTCGCGTTAAAAATAACATTACTATCCGCCACAATAACATATTTATGCGGATAAGCCCTGAAAAAATCAAGCAGGCCATTCAGGTCATCCGCTTCACCGCCGCGATCAACATTGGCGGTATTGATATAAGGCGGCAGCAAGTTCAGTCCCGGCTGCTTGCGGTCAAGATCCCAGGAACTGCCGGTTCCAACGTGATCCATCAGTGACTTATATTTACTCAGCGCGATCACGCCAATCTGGGAAATACCGGAATTGACCATATTTGACAACATAAAATCAATAATACGATAGCGTCCGCCGAATGGAATCGCGGCCAGCGCGCGCGGACGGGACAAGTCGCCCAGATTAATCTTTCTGTGATCTGCTAAAATCAGCCCCATTGCGTTTATAAACATTGGTTATCCTCCTTCAGCGTACGCGAAACGTATATTCGATCAGCTCGTTGCTCTCGCCGTCATCACCAATTTCTACCATACAATTACCTGGTATCTCAACCTTGTCACGGACCTTCAGTCCACGTTCAAACACGGTTATCTGATCCTGGCAATATGGACTGGTGAACCGGCTTTTCCCTTTAACTGAAGCGCCGGCTTTTACGTTGCGCCCGATAATTGTCTCGAAACCGACAATGCATTTATCCAGAAGAGCGCCTTCCTGAACTGTGACTCCGGGCATCAGGATAGAGTCTTTGACTATGGCGCCTTTCTCAACCGTGACACTGTTAGACAAAACTGAGTGCTCAACCGTACCATATATGGAGCAGCCGTCGGTTAAGGCGCTATTGATCACAGAAGCGTTTTTCGCGATATAATGCGCTGGTTTAACCGGGTTCTTACTGTATATGCGCCAGTCCCGGTCTCTGAAATTGAGTTCTTCCGGGCGATCAAGGATGTCCATATTCGATTCCCATAAACTGGAGATGGTCCCGACATCTTTCCAGTAACCGCAGAATCGGTAGGCGGTCAGTTTCGCCTGATCCTGAAGCATACGGGGAATAATATTCTTGCCAAAATCATGATTAGATTTCAAATTCCGCTCATCTTCCACCAGGTAGCGGCGCAGCACATCCCAGGTAAAAATATAGACACCCATTGACGCGAGGTTGCTTTTCGGTTTCGCCGGCTTTTCCTCAAAATCAATAACCAGATCATTTTCATCCGTGTTCATCAGTCCGAATCGAGACGCTTCTTCCCACGGGACTTCAAAAACAGCGATGGTCGCGTCAGCGGCTTCACGAATATGTGTCCGCAGCATTTTCGCGTAATTCATTTTATAAATGTGATCACCTGATAAGATCAGGACATGCTTAGGATCACAATTCTCGATAAACTCTATATTCTGAAAAATGGCGTTAGCGGTCCCTGTATACCAGTCACTTCTTTCCGAACTCTGGTAAGGCGGCAGAATGAACGCGCCCCCTTTGTTGCGGTCAAGATCCCATGGGTGGCCATTGCCAATATATGTATTAAGCGCCAGAGGCTGATACTGAGTCAGCACACCAACCGTCTCAATGCCGGAATTGATGCAGTTACTAAGCGGGAAATCAATAATCCGGTACCGGCTGCCAAATGGAACGGCCGGTTTTGCCAGATGTTTTGTCAGCACACCCAGGCGGGAACCTTGTCCGCCGGCCAGTATCATAGCGATAATCTCATTACGTGCCACTCGTTTTTCCTCCTATCATCCATGCCTGCCGGCAGACCGCTGGCAGCGATTCCATACAGCAGCCGGACTGTTGAAAGAACAAGAAACTGCTCATGAACACTGTGACAAGTGCCACAGTCTTACATCAGGCTTTAAATTGTATAATTTTATTATACTATATCGACCTGTATGCACAATCAAAAAGAGCAGCCAAAACCGCTCTTTGTTGAATCAGCTGTTATTTTGCCTTTAACTTTGTTATATTCCTGCACTAAAAAAACTTGACAGCACCGGACGCCGTTCTGACAATCAGCGCCGCGCAGTCCTCAGCGCTGCTGTGACAGCTCAGACTTCTGGTACGCGGCACCTTGATCATATGCTTTCATTTCTTCTGGTATCAGGTGATGATGACGGTCCGGCAGCGCTTCATAAAGCGCTTTCTCAAACGACGCGCGCTGATAGCTGTCCGAATGCGCGCCCAGACAGCCCAGGAGCGTAATAGCGGCGAATGTCATATGCCCGCTTTCAGACGCGATCTGCGACGCGGGTACCGGGAAGAATCTGACGTCATCACGTTCTGATTGCTCTTTGACCAGAGAACTGTCAACAATTATCAGCCCTCCGGGCTTCACATAACCGGTAAATTTCTTCAGCGAAGGGCTGTTCAGCGCGATCAGGACATCTGTATCATTAATAACCGGCGAACCGATAGCCTGGTCTGAGATCACAACACTGCAGTTCGCTGTACCGCCGCGCATTTCCGGGCCATAAGACGGGAACCATGAGACCTCACGGCCTTCAAGCAAAGCTGCTGTCGCGACAATCATCCCGGCTGACAAAATCCCCTGTCCGCCAAAACCGGCGATAATAATTGAATAATCTATCATCCTCACACCTCCAGATCCTCTCCGCGAAAGACGCCAAGCGGATACTGCGGCATCATCGCGTCTTCAAGCCAGCGCAGTGATGAGACAGGGTCCTTGCCCCAGTTCGTCGGGCAAGTGGAGAGAATTTCCACTATTGAGAATCCCAGGCGCTGCTGCTGGACACGGAACGCTTTGGCTATAGCTTTTTTCGTTTTATTGATTTCCCTGAAATTGTTGACGGCAACCCGCTCTATGTAGACAGCGCCGGGAATGGTAGCCAGCATCTCACTGACATTGATCGGGTACCCTTCAACAGCCGCGTCCCGGCCAAAAGGAGATGTGGTCGTTACCTGTCCAAGCAAAGTTGT
>SLMY01000202.1 GCA_007133255.1 Clostridiales bacterium | reverse complement strand
GGAAATGAGTATATCAGCTCCCATAGTCTTTAAGTCATCAATATACTGGAAGCGATTATCCCAGACACTTTCTGTCATTTTGCTATTGCCGTCTACAGTACAGAGAAGTACAGTTGTCTGCGGCTGCAGATCGGTTGGGAACCCAGGATAAGGCATTGTCTTAAAACTTGCCGCCTGCAGGGTTTTTCCGCTCTCAACTGATACCCGTATTGAATCGTCACCTACTTCTACAATGGTTCCCATCTCCTCCAGTTTCGCCGTTAATGGTTCCATATGTTTTGGGATAACACCATGAACAGTGATATCACCTCTTGTCAGCGCGGCAGCCAGCATATAGGTGCCCGCTTCAATCTGATCGGGAATAATTGAATATGAGCAGCCGGCTTCAAGGACCGGTACACCCGTTATGCGTATAACATCGGTACCGGCACCGCGTATATTGGCTCCCATTGTATTGAGAAAATTGGCCACATCAACAATGTGGGGCTCTCTGGCCGCGTTTTCTAAAACTGTTACACCTTCAGCTTTAGCGGCAGCGATCATAATATTAACGGTAGCACCAACACTGACAACGTCCAGAAAAACATGTTCTCCTTTCAACTGCTCAGCTTCCACATGGATTCTGCCATGTTCTATGAGCACTTCCGCTCCGAGCGCTTCAAAACCTTTCATATGCTGGTCAATGGGCCGGGTGCCAAAATTGCATCCTCCCGGCATCAAAATCGTAGATTTTTTGAACCGGCCCAGTAGCGAACCTAACAGATAATAGGACCCCCTGATGCTGCGCACTTTATCATGCGTCGCTTCCCACGTGTTAATTGAACGAGGGTCAATATATAAGCATCCTTCGGAATCACGCTTAATCTGCGCACCCAGGTTCTTACAGATTTCCACCATGACATTAATATCCGCGACATCTGGAACATTCTCTATTTTGCAGGCTCCGTCCAGAAGCATCGCGGCTGATATAATACCCAGAGCCGCGTTTTTTGAGCCGCTTATATTAACATCTCCTGCTAAACGATTGCCACCACGTACAATGTAACTAGCCAATTGCTGGTCCCCCACTTTAACTTTTTCCTTATTAATCAATGTTCTATTGGTCACGCGCCGGTTCTCCGATCGATTTTTTTACTGTATCTGTATCTGTTTTCAGTTTATCGAAGTCCTTTTCCGATCTCATTTTCAGTTGACCTGAATGCTTGCCGCCGATAGCGTCGGCAAATTGTTCAGTTCCTGACAGGTTATGATCGTGCTCCAGTATTAAACTGATCAACTGCGCTGAAGCCTGTTTGTCAAGCTCGCTTAGCTGTTCGTTTATCAAATTATATTCCATCGCCTGCTGCAGTAATTCCCCTGCTGCCAGCCTGTACAAAGGTTCCAGAGCGACAGGCTGGTCTTCCACCCGCTTAAAAGTGTCATTGAACACTTTACGGGCTATGGGGATCATCACGGTAAACTCTGTCCCTTTACCAAGGACACTGTTAACATCAATATGTCCGCCATGCAGTTCGACGAGTTCCCTGGCGATTGAAAGTCCCAGCCCCGTCCCGCCAAACATACGCGAACCTGTCATATCGACACGATAAAACCTGTTAAAAATCCTTGGCAGATGTTCTTTCTCAATGCCGAATCCGGTATCTGATATTTTAACATACACATCATCTACAAGGTAACTGATATAGATCTTTATTGATCCGCCTCTGTCGGTATATTTGATAGCGTTACCAACAAGATTGGTGATAACGCGCTCCATAGATGTGCGGTCGATAAAAACAGGAGGAACCTTGGATAAGGCATAGCAAGTCATATCTATTTCCTTGTTCTGTGCCTGGTGCTGAAGCCGTTCCACCACCTGCCTGACTATATTCGAAAAATCAAGCAGTTCCATGCGGACCCGAATGCCTTTGCTGTCGATACTTGATAACAGCAGCAAATCTTCAACCAGCCGCTCCATCCGCAGCGCGTCGTCATGGATTCGCCAGACATCTTTATTAATCGCTTCCTTGCTTTTTTCTGAAAGACCCCAGTCAAGCAATGACTCTGAATAGGTCTTTATTGTTGTTAATGGTGTTTTCAGTTCGTGTGATACATTCGCCACAAATTCTTTGCGCTGCTTTTCTTCATGTTCCTGCTCGGTTATGTCTTGAAGAACAATCAGCGTTCCGGAACTTCTCTCTTGTCCAAACCGCGTTTCTTTAAGCCGAATACGCAAAATTCTGTCTTGAATCTGAGTTTTAGCGCTGATAGACTCACTGCCAAGCAGCAACGCAGCCTGCAGTCCGTTGTCACGACCATATTCATCCATAAAACTTTTGAAATTTTCAGGTGTTTTTGCCGGCGCGATCATTTTCTTCGCGGCCGGATTGAGATTTATCAGCATACCGTCGCTGCTGAATGCCAGGACACCAATGTCAAGATCAGCCAGAATTGCCTCTGATTTACTTCGTTCTTCCACAAATTGACTGACTACAGATGAGATCTCTTTATCCTTTTTTAATCTGTAGCGACGATTGGAAAACAGACAAAAAACAGTCAAAACAGTGCCGGTAATGATAACGGCTCCAGTGATGATAAATAATGGATGGATGTCGGCAAAATAGTAGATCATGTTCTGTTTAATCCGACTCCATGCTGCTGCTGCAGTTATTGCTGTATCGATAAGGTGCATAAATACAATGATTGCTCCTTGATATCAGATCAGAAGATTAAGCTTCAGGGTGTTTATCAAAATAATATCCGACACCCCGTTTAGTCAGAATATATTTATAATGATGCTGATCAGGCTCAATTTTTTCCCGTGTCCGTCTCACTGTGACATCAACTGTCCTGACATCACCAAAGTACTCATAACCCCATACTTTCTCCAGAAGTATCTCTCTGGAAAACACCTGTCCGGCGTTCTGGGCAAGAAACCTGATCAGTTCAAACTCACGCAGCGTCAGTTCTATTGGCTTATCATTGTGCGTGACCTGATAAGCTTCAAGATCAATAATGAGGTCACCAAATGTTAAAACTTTCTGCTGGTTGCTCGCATCATAATCGGTTAAATTGACACGCCTTAACTGTGCTTTTACTCTTGCCAGTACTTCACGGACACTAAATGGTTTTGTAATATAATCATCCGCGCCCAGTTCCAGCCCGAGTACTTTGTCTATCTCTTCACTTTTCGCTGTCAGCATCAGAATGGGTACACTCGTCTGCTGCCGCAGTTTGCGGCATACGTCAAACCCATCCATTTTAGGCAGCATACAGTCAAGCAGGATGAGGTCAGGATGCTGACTGATTCCCATTTCCAGCGCCTGCGCGCCATCATATGCCGACAGAGTCTGATAACCCTCACGTTCGAGATTCACCTTTAAGATATCTACGATATTTTGTTCATCATCGACAATCAGCACTTTTGCGCACATACCAAACCTCCCGACTGGCCAGATCAACGGATTTAACTACAAGAAACGGCGTAAACAGTCATCGTTAATTATATCATGCTTTTAAATAACTTTCTCAAGATCAAATGTAAATAAAAAAACAGGACCATCAGCTTGTTCGCCAATGGTCCTGATGAATCCGGCAGAGACCTATTTTCCCGGGCCGTTACCAGCCAAGTATCGTCGGCACAAGAGAGCTTAACGGCTGTGTTCGAGATGGGAACAGGTGTGACCTCTCTGTGATATCCACCGGAAGG
>SLMY01000271.1 GCA_007133255.1 Clostridiales bacterium | reverse complement strand
TTGATTCGTTGTCAGCGTATATATCTGATATAACACATGTATTATCAGATATGGCTGATGGTAATTTTGATATCAAGGCAAACGGGCGTTACAGAGGCGCGTTCGCGCCAATAAAAGAATCTTTGAATCATACACTTTTTACACTTCAAGAAAGAGCTCAGAACCTTTGCTGTACAAGAGGTCTGAGTTCTCTTTCGTCTGCTCCAATGTGATTTAGACAGTTTGCATAGACAGCGTCTATTGAAATGTGACAACTTGACAGAGCTGGCCGAATCATGTAAAATTCACTCCTACTGCAAACGCAGCTATTTTTTGCGATTAAAGTTAGACATTACTAACTTAGACTAAGTTAACTAACACAATCTGATCAAGTAAAGGATGGGAAAATAACTCATGAAAAAGTATCGTAGTGGGGTCATGTTTATTGTTGTTTTGGCTGTTGGACTTTCAATTGTCAGCGCTTGTGCTCGTACAAGTGATTCAGGGTCAGGAAGTCTGATTGTCTATTCGTCTCGTAATGAGGTCTTTGTCGATCCGCTGCTGGACCAGTTCGCTGACGAAACCGGAATTGATGTCAGCGTTTTACATGCCGGCGCAAGCGCTGTAAACCGGATTGTTGAAGAGTCTAATAATGTACAGGCTGATATTTTTATATCTAATGATGTGGGCGCTCTGGAGTTTTTACGGATGGAAGGACTGCTGGAAGGCTTTCATCCGGAAGGGATAGAATCGATTGATTCTGCCTTTCGTGCCACTGACAACTCATGGTTTGCCTTATCTGCCCGGACGCGTGTCTTAATGTACAACACTGACCTGATTACAGAAGAAGAGATGCCGAAAACTATCTGGGAACTAACCGATCCTGTCTGGCAAAATGAGTTCGCGATTACCCGGGGCGGGAATGCCGGCATGATTGGCCACATTTCAGCGCTGCGTCATGAATGGGGCGACCAGAAGACTCTGGAATGGATTGAGCTGGTTAAAGATAACGCCGGCGCGATTATGCAGGGCCATGGTGATATTCGCCGTGCCGTTGGTGCCGGTGAGTTCAAATTTGGCTTGGTCAACAATTATTACTATCATCAGCAGTTGATAGAACCAAGCGACAACCATGTTGGTGTCATTTATCCCGATCAGGCGGATGGAGAAATGGGCGCTGTTGTTAACGCGGCAGGGGTTGGTTTGGTTAAGGAAGGTCCATCAGCAGAAAACGCCCGCCTGTTCATTGAATGGATTTTGAAACCGGAGAATCAGCAGCTGTTTTCCTACGCGTCAATGGAGGTTCCGATTAACCCGGACATTGAAAAAATAGGCGAAGCCGCGGCTATCAGTGATTATAAAGTTCAAGGCATGCCGCTCAGCCAGCTAGGGACATTTTTTCTCGACACAAAAGACTTGATCGAACAGGCGGGTCTCGACCTTGAGCTGCGATAGTCAAAATTGGACATTGGCTGATTGAAAGGAACAGAAACACATTCTGAGACACATACTTTGCAGTTAAAATCAGCTTCTGCCCGGTAAGGATACTAATGATGGATAAGTCAAGTATAAGAACACGCGCTGCACATACAAGCCGGAGCATAAACGCCGAACGCCGGGTGCCTGTCACACGTTTCTGGCATTTGCTCTGGCGCGGCAATCCACCTGGAAATGGATTGGCGGCAGCTGGTCTCTTAATTGGCCTGATGATGACAGGCCCGATCCTTTACGTCATCTGGCGCTCTGTTCAGGCAGGCCAGTCAAACTGGCTGCGTCTGCTGGACGGCCGAATACCTGCATTAATGGCCAACACACTGCTTATAACTTTCACTACCATGTTGACAAGTATTATCCTGGGTGTTTCACTGGCCTGGCTGGTATACCGCTGTGATGTGCCGGGCCGCAAAGTCTGGCGCTGGCTGCTGGTTCTGCCGCTGATGCTGCCTTCATATGTTGGCGCTGTCGCCTATATCATGGTTCTTGGTCCTGTGGGCTGGATGAGGCAGACTTTTGGTTTTGATCCCGTAGATATCTATTCATTCGGCGGTGTCCTGCTTGTCATGACTCTGTTCAAATTTCCTTATGTCTTTCTGGCAGCCGGTGCGGCCATCCAGCGGATGAACCAAAGCTATGAAGATACAGCCCGATCACTGGGCATGAGCAGCTGGCAGATCTTCTGGAAAGTCAGTTTTCCTTTCTTAAGGCCGGCGATCGGAGCCGGAGCGATTCTGACAGCGCTTTGTGTTTTGTCAGAATTCGGTGTTGTCGCGATTCTGCGGTACAATACGTTCACATCGGCTATTTATTACCAGATGGAAAGCCTGAACCGTGATGGCGCTGCCGTACTTAGTATGCTTCTGATTTTATTAACCCTTGGTTTTTTGTGGATCGAAGCACGAGGCCGGCGCAAACAGCGTTATCATCAAACGGGCGGGACTTTCCGGCCTGTCCAGACACTGGCCTTGAAGAAATGGAAGGTTGCAGCGCTGGGGTGGGTTTTGCTGGTACTAAGTCTATCCGTGCTGCTTCCGATTGGGATTCTCTTATACTGGTCCTGGCAGGGCATACAGATGGGCGCGCTCAGCGGCCGGTTTTGGGGTTATACTCGTAACAGCATTCAGGTTGCCGGTCTGGCTGCGATCCTGAGCATGATTCTGGCCCTGCCTGTCGTCTATCTGAAATCTCGTCACCCGTCATTTCTTTCAGGCCTGATCAATAAACTTAGCTCAACAGGATACGCCCTGCCGGGCGTTATTGTCGCGCTTGGTCTCATCTATCTGTTCAACAGCTATATACCCTGGTTATATAACACTTTTTTCATGATCTCGTTTGCCTATCTGATTCGTTTTCTGCCGCAGTCAGTTCAGTACAGCGGCGCATCGCTTAATCAGATATCACCTCGCGTAGATGAAGCCGGGCGAAGTCTTGGTCTTTCGCCTGCCCGGGTTATGGCACGTATCATTGTTCCGCTGATCTCACCTGGCCTGCTTGCTGGCGGTGCCTTGGTCTTTGTCAGCTCAATTAAAGAACTGCCGGCAACCTTATTATTGCGTCCGCCCGGATACGACACATTGGCTGTCAGGGTCTGGGTAGAATCCAGTGAAGCGGTTTATCACATGGCTGCTCCTGCGGCGCTGTTAATTACATTCGTTTCGATCATCCCTTTGAGGCTGATCATGAAAAAGAGATAACAGGAGTGATTCATGATGCCAATGATAGAACTTAAGCATTTAACTAAAACATATCCGGGACAACAGCAGCCGGCTGTTTTTGATGTCAATCTGTCAGTAGAAGAACAGTCGATCGTCACCTTGCTGGGCCCTAGCGGCTGCGGGAAAACAACCTTACTCAGGTTGATCGCCGGTTTTGAGCGGCAAGATTCAGGTGAAGTCATTCTAAAAAGTAATATGGTTGCCGGGCCAGGCACCTGGCTGCCGCCTGAAAAGCGCGGCCTGGGCATGGTCTTTCAGGATTATGCTCTTTTTCCCCATTTGAATGTGGAGAAAAATATTGGGTTCGGGTATAAGGGTAAAGATAAAAAAGAGCAGATCAGCCGGATGCTGGAGCTGGTGGACCTGGCCGGTTATGATAAACGTCTGCCCCACGAGTTATCCGGTGGTCAGCAGCAGAGGGTAGCGCTTGCCCGGGCTTTAATTAGAAATCCTGTGGTTGTCTTGTTCGACGAGCCATTCAGCAGTCTGGACGCTAAAATGCGTGAGCAGAT
>SLMY01000069.1 GCA_007133255.1 Clostridiales bacterium | reverse complement strand
GGGCGAAACGAGATATCCTGCCGCCGATCATATCAATTAATATCTCGAATCGGCAATTTCATAAAAAGAGCTTTGTCCAGGATATGATTCCCCTGCAGGCAACGCTGCGCAGGCTGGGCAGCAAACTAGAGCTTGAGATCACTGAAAGCGTGCTGATGGAACAGCCGGAAAAAGTGACTGCCCTGATCCAGGAACTGAAAACACATGGCATTCAGTTCGCTCTCGATGATTTTGGCACCGGCTACTCATCGCTGACCTGGCTGCGTCAGCTGCCGGTAGACCGGGTTAAAATTGACCGGCAGTTTATTCAGACAATGGACATAACAGATAACAATACGATGATTATTACCGCGATGATCAACTTGGCTCATGCACTGGGAATGAGTGTGGTGGCTGAAGGCATTGAGACAGCTGAACAGCTAAGATGGCTGTCTGAAGCCGGCTGTGATGTTGGCCAGGGCTATTTCCTGTGCCGCCCGAATGATCCCGAGACGCTGGCATCAGTCCTTGAAAAAAAGCGGATTTCGCTTTAGGCAGCCAGCCTGTTTAACCCACACAAACACGGACCCGAATTGACAGTGTGCATGTGGTTTGTTTCACAAGGCAAACGCTTAAGCGCTATCATGATCATAGACCTTTTTGTTGGAGGATTTTCCTTTGGATTCAGAGCATATAGACTTACTCCAAATATTGCGCGTGTTCAAAAAGCGACTATGGGTCTTCATTTGAAACGGGTGATGACTGGCGATAAAACATAATAATGATAACAGTGGCTATGGCAATCAGCTGGAGACAGCTTTCGCGGCCGCTTTTTTTACGCCTGTTTCAGCGGTGGTCAGGTTTTTGATCTAGCGGAAGCGATTCACTTTAAAGACCGCGACAAAGCATTTGAGGATCTGGTCTGACTTAAGCAGCGCGAACACCACAACTGGAGAGGCCTGAAACACAAAAGCCGCAACCAGGGCAGACGGCATAACAAAGCCCCAGATCCAGAAAAGATCATGGACCAGGACAAAATGGGTCGCGCCGCCGGCACGAACAATCCCGGTCAGCGCCGCCATCTGGTAAGAGGTGCCAACTATCGTCACCGACAGCACAATCAGCAGCTGGCGTGTCATCACCAGTGTATCAGGCTCCAGCTGATACAAAGTTAAGACAGGGTCTTTGACCAGAAACAAGGTAAGTCCCGATACCACGCCAACCATCAGAAAAACGCCCTGCAAGGTGCGGGCATACTGCTTCACTTTCGCGATATCACCCGAACCCACCGCCTGGCCGATAATGATCGCTGAAGCACCGGCTGTACCGAAGGCTGCCACGCCAACCATATGAAAAATCACATTGGCAATACTGACTGAAGCCAGAGCCGTCGCGCCCAGCCTGCCAATGATCGCGCCTTGAACCGCTATATTAATCCCCCAGGTGATATCGCCCAGGATCACCGGGAGACCATAGCGGAAAAAACGGCGCGCCAGCTCTTTATCGCGTTTGAAAAGGCTGCTGACTTTCAAATGCAGTTTTTTATCAATAACCGCGACATAGATCACGATCACGACCGTTTCCATCACACGAGCGGTGAGCGTCGCGATCGCGGCGCCGCGAAGGCCCATCGCCGGGAAACCAAGATTGCCGAAGATGAGGATCCAGTTAAGTGAGACATTAACGATGAAAGTAATAATTGACAGGTAAAGCGCGATTTTCACCGTTTCAACACAGCGCATGGCAGCCAGGAGAATCTGGGTCAGGCAGAAAAAGAGGTAGGTCCAGCGAAGAAGGGACAGATACGGCAGTGCCGTCTCAATAACCGCGGCGTCATCGGTAAACAGGCGCAGGATCTGCTGCGGTAAAAACAAGGTTGCCAGCAAAAATAAAAAGGCAGCACTCATTCCAAACCGCATCGTGATGCCAACAATCAGTTGAACTTTCTGCTGATTGCGGCTGCCCCAATACTGCGAAGCCAGCACAATCAGGGCCGTGGACAGGCCCATGACCAGCATATGCAGCAAGGCCTGAATCTGATTCGTGATAAACACAGCCGAAAGCGGCAGTTCACCTAGTGAACCAACCATCATATTATCGGCCAAGTTCACCGAAAAGGTGATCACATTCTGTAAAGCCAGCGGCGCCGCCAGCCAGAACAGCCGCTTATAAAACGATCGGTCACGAATCATCCACATAGAAAAGTCCTCCCACCGCCGGAAACACACTAACACACCAGAACCCAACCAAAGGGCTTTCTGACAAAGTCCTTTTATCATAGCACTCTGGTGAATCATTCTCAATTATAAAAATCGCAGCAAAAAACCGGGTATCCAACGCTAAAGCGATGGCGGCACGTGTCAGCTTAAGTGAGCGGTTCAACGTAGCATTCAATCATGAAGGGAACAAAGCATTCAATCATGAAGGGAACAAAACCGCAGCTGGGCGCGAGCCGCTCTGCTGCCAGATTGGCAGCCCAGATAATATTATAAGCTGCTTTACCGCCCTCTTAAACACATCATTCAGCCGCAGGGCAAGATAGGCCTCAGACCCAGACATGTGCAGCGCTTTGCGTCAACGATACGCTGTCCATTTTTTGTCAATGACAAAAAGCGCTCTGCGCCTTGCTGTGTACTTTTTTCGCTGCTTTTTATTTGATTTGACAGATTTGTTATGATAGTCTGAGATCAGAAATTCGCAATATGGGGGGGACAGTAGGAAAGACCGGTATTCCGGCGTTTTCAATGATCTGTTTCCGACATCAAGAAGAGGGGGTCCGATATGACACAAACAGTAAAAGACAGCCGGCTGATCGCTTTTTCCATTCTCGCTTATATTTTTAGTTTTTTTAGCTGGCAGCTGCCGCTGATTCTGGTGGTTGCCTACGCGCTTGCCATCGCTAAAGACGATGTGCTCAGCAAGCAAAGTCTGCAGGCCTTATATCTTTATATTGGCTATACCATCGCGGTCACCGCGGTTGGCTGGGGATTTACAGCCCTTACCTGGTTCTTCAGCCTGGTGCGCGCCTTCGGGTTTGTCTCCTTTCTGGCCAGTGCCCAGTCTGTTGTTATGTTCCTGATTGGAGCGCTGCTGCTGTTGCTGGTCCTGATCGCTATACTCAAGCTGATGAAAGGTGAAGCGCCAGACCTGCCGCTGATTGGCCGCCTGGCAGAACTCACCCTTGGCATCGCCAAACCAAAGGAAAAAAAGAGCTATGCCGCTCCCGCGGCGCAGACTGCGTCTCAGAGCCAGACACAACAACCGCCGGCTCAGGCAGCGCCGCCTGCACACACCCATACCCAGCCGTCCGCGCAGGCTGAACCGCCGCCGGCACAAAAGCCGCCGGAAGCGCCTTCGACTCCTGCAACCCCGCCGCCCGTGCAGCCAACACCACCGCCGGCTGAACCAGAGCAGCCTAAAGAAGAAGCCAAACCGGCCCAGCCGGAAAAGCCGCGTACCTGGACTTGCAGCTGCGGCCGTGAGAACAAAGGTAATTTTTGTGTTGCCTGCGGTAAACCCAAAGCATAAAGGCGCGCTCATATTAAACTTAAACAGTCCTTCGTTTTAAAGATATCTTTTAATAAGGCTTAATCAACCTAGTTTCAAAATAAATTGCAAATAGCTGATTTGAAGAAAGACAGGGGATAAAAGTCTTTCTTCACCAGACAAACAGGAGGAGCGATTATGTATTGTCCAAGTTGTGGAAAACAAAACCCGGATGGATCGAAATTTT
>SLMY01000251.1 GCA_007133255.1 Clostridiales bacterium | reverse complement strand
GAGTCTGATTAAACTGTTTTTATCGGCCATCACGCGACATGAAACACACATACGCTGTGGTTTTTTCTTCGCTATGACGCTCACCCTCTCTCATTAGAAACAAGCTTACACGTATTGTTTATACCGTTTCTTGATTAACTGGCGTATCGTCCGCTTCCTGCTCCTGACCAGCTGTCTGTTCAGAATCCTGTTCAGTCTGCTCCACTTCTGAATCCTGCTCAGTCTGCTCCTCTTCTGAATCGTAATCGGCTGTATCGTCCTGCCCGTCCATTTCATCAAAATAGTCACCGGCCGCCTGATCAATTTCAGTCTGATCTGTCTCATCACCTGAATAATCAAAAGCCGTTGCCTCAACAGCTTCAGAAAAGCGTGATAAAAGCTCTGTTTCCACAGAACTACGGTACTGTGATTCACTCTTTATATCAATCTTCCAGCCGGTCAGCCGGGCGCTTAATCTCGCGTTCTGGCCTTCACGGCCAATTGCCAGTGAAAGCTGATGGTCGGGCACAACAACCCTGGCTACTTTTTCTTCTTCGATCAGATCAACCCGAACAACTTTAGCCGGGTTCAAACTGTTGCTGATAAAGACAGTCACGTCAGGATCCCACTCAATGATATCAATTTTCTCACCCATCAGCTCATCCATGACAGTCTGGACACGCAAACCGCGCTGGCCAACACAGGAGCCTACGCTGTCAACGTTATCGTCCCTGGAAGCGACAGCTATTTTGCTTCTTGAACCAGCTTCTCGGGCTACAGACATAATCTCAACAATACCATTCGCTATTTCTGGTACTTCCTGTTCAAAAAGCTTACGCACCAGATTTGGATGACTGCGCGACACATAGATAATCGGCCGCCCTTTTTTCTCATCAACCTTCAGAATCAGAAAGCGAAGGCGCTGGTTGAAATTATAACCATCTTGCCGTACCTGCTCATTATAAGGCAGCACAGCTTCTGCTCTGCCGATATCAACAATCACTTCGCGCCTGTCTTTTCGCTGAATAACACCTGCCGAAATCTCACCAACACGACTGCTGAACTCATTTTGTATTCTTTCACGTTCCGCGCTGCATAGCTTCTGGTTAATCACATTCTTCGCGGTCTGGGCGGCAAGCCGGCCAAAATCCTGCGGGCGAAGCTGGAACTCCATCATGTCGCCCAGTTCGAAGTCCTCTGATAAAGCTTTAGCTTCTTCCAGTGTTATCTCAGCGTTGGGATCGTCAATTTCTTCAACAACTGTTTTGATCAGAAACACACGCATCTCACCGTTTTCACGATCGACCTCAGCTCTGATATTATCTGTTGATCTTGCTTCAAATTCACGCCGGTATGCTGATACCAGTGCCTCTTCTATCGCTTCAAACAAAACTTCAGCGTCTATACCCCGTTCTTTTTCTAATAATCTCAGGGCTTCAATTAATTCAGCGTTCATGCCTTTTCTGCTCCTTCCAGCTCTCAGTTACATCAATAAAATACGTTTTACACGTGCTACCTGATCACGCGCGAAATGTTTGGCTACATTGTCTTCCATCAGGATCACGATCGCTTCTTTCGTGAACGGTTCCAGACGTCCTTTGAATTTTTTCTGTCCGTCTACACCGCGATAAAGTGAAACCTCAACCCATTCACCCTGATAGCGGGCCAGGTCCTGGTCTGTTTTCAGCGGCCGTTCTAAACCCGGTGAAGAAACCTCAAAGAAATCATGTTCCTTGATCTGCAGCTGATGATCTATTAACGGGTCCATGACTCGGCTGACATCTGTGCAGTCATCAAGAGAAACACCACCGCGTTTGTCAATGTAAATGCGCAAAATCCGCTTCTGACCTGACTTTACCATTTCCACGTCAACCAGTTCCAGACCCAGCGATTCAACTTCAGGCAAAGCGGCATCATAAACCATCTGCGCGACTCGAGATCGATTAGGCATATATATCTGTTCATTCCTTTCAATCATCCAAACCTGCGATTAAGCAACAAAGAGCGGGCTGCTGCCCACTCTTTGCCGTAACAGGTATCCTGATCCTCAACCATTATATCACGCGCCCAATTTGTTTGCAAACGCTTCTTTTCCTTAGTATATTAAGGTACAATGAAGACAGACTCCATCCGGAGTTAATAAAACAAGGGAGTGTGTGCCTATGATCAAGGTAATTGTTGGCAGCAAAGGAAGCGGGAAAACCGCCCGGCTTGTGGATGACCTCAACGAACAGGCGAACAACGAAACAACGAATGTGGTTTGTATCGAATCGGGACGGCGACTCGACCAGCATGTCAAGTATCAGATTCGACTGGTAGATATCAAAGAGTATCCGGTAAAAGGATACGACCAGCTGCTTGGATTTATTGCAGGTATTCGCGCGAAAGATTATGATGTCAGCCACGTCTATATCGACAGTATCACGAAAGTGGCCGCAGACAACGATTTAACGCATCTGGAAATTTTCCTGGAGAAACTCGATACGTTCACAAAAAAAGATGATTTCAATGTGATGATCATTCTTAGTGCCGATCCGGATATACTGCCTAAAAGCGTTCGCCGGTTCTGCTGATACTAAGGATTTTTTTATTTAAAAAGACATGATTTCGCTTTGCCTATAGTGATTCCGCATCTGGTAAAGCTGTATATAGTCAGGAACTAAAGGACTATCTCAAGATATAAAGTGCATCTCGAACGCTGGATATGAACCAGCGATTGGAGGTGCACTTTTTTTAATCAAATCCCGCAGAATAGTCAGATTAATATCAAGCGGCTATTTTCCGCGACCAAGACGATCAGAACTATTTTTCGCGGCCTGCTGACTAGCATCCAGACGGTCTGGACCAGCAGACGCGCCAGGGTTTTCGGTCAGATGCTTCCAGTATTTGCGAGGCATATGCTGCTGCTGCAGCTTTGGATTAATCCGCTCAGGTATTGCCAGCCTGTCCAGATACCTGCGCCAGAGATCCTCATAAGACAAAGTTTTTAAACTCGCCGCTTCATCAGGATGCCGCGTCACACCACATCCTGGCCTGTCAGACAGCCGCCATTTGATAAGACCTGATGGACTGTTTTGGCTCAGGTCAAAAAGATCCCATCTGCCATCCGGCAGATGAATCCCGGCCTGTCCGCGCCGCAGATCGCGAATGACGAAAGCCTGATCGGCCATGCGGTCACAAAAATGGGGCATGATGACAGGCAGCATAGTGTAATCAGGTTCAAAATCAGCGAGAAAGACAGCTTCATCTATCTGTCTGAAGCGAAGGAGCCCCAGGTAATGATGACCTTGCCTTCTTACTTTTTGAGACGCGGCGACAACCGCCGCGATACACGGTTCATACAGGCGATCGGCCGGGTCTGACCTTATCTGTATCGCCTTCTTGATATACTGCATGATCTTAAAGGGCATACCCGTGCATTCAGCATACCAGGCATGACGGCAATCCTCGAGAACAGCTTCAGCAGATGAGGCCGGCATCAAGCTGCGCAGGTGATTCCTGAATAAAGCGGTGACGCCTTCTTCCTCACTGACATGAACTGACGGAAATAAAGCTGGCGGATCAAGGCACGAAAGCAGATCATCCGGCTCCAGCCTGTGCCTGTAGCAATAGGCGGCCGCGCTCAGCAAACCTTCATAACTGTGATCAAAACGTATTATCATAATCGAAAGCCCCCAAGATAATCAAGCTTCATCACAGATCCACACCCTTGCACTCAACTACTCATGACTGAAGTCATGCGTCTCCAAGTC
>SLMY01000194.1 GCA_007133255.1 Clostridiales bacterium | reverse complement strand
GACCTGTGCCAACAGCCGTACCGCCCAGTGCCAGTTCCTTTAATCCCGGGAGAGAATCCAGGAGCATCGTTCTGGCTTTCTCAATCATGCCGCGCCAGCCGCTGATTTCCTGGGAAAACTTAATTGGCGTCGCGTCCTGCAGATGTGTGCGGCCGCTTTTGACAATATCCTCATTCTCTTTTTCCAGACGCGAAAGTGTGGCAATAAAGGTATCAAGCACCGGTATTAATTGATCTTCAATACCCAGGACAGCAGCGATATGCATAGCTGTGGGAAACGTATCATTTGAGCTTTGTGATCTGTTAATGTCATCATTCGGATGTAGCAGCTGTCTCCCGGCCAGCTCATTACCCCGGGCGGCAATCACTTCATTGGCGTTCATATTAGACTGAGTGCCGCTGCCGGTCTGCCAGACAAGCAGCGGGAAATGATCATTGAGCTGTCCAGAGATCACTTCATCGCAAGCCCGGACAATGATTTCCTTTTTCTCTTCTGATAGTCTGCCCAGTTCATGGTTAGTCATGGCTGAGGCTTTTTTCAGAATGCCAAACGCTTTTGTAATTTCACGGGGCATCACTTCATCGCCAATGCGAAAATTCTCAAGACTTCTTTGTGTCTGAGCACCCCAATAGCGGTTAGCCGGCACCTTCATTTCACCCATTGAGTCTATTTCAATACGATAATCCATGTGGCCTCCTTTGCAGATATAATAACCTGACACAGATACAGCATAATATGTCGCGCCTTTGCGATCAATATTTTTCACGCCGGACTTACGTACATCATGCTCCGCGTCGTCAAAATTCAGCTGCGGAAAGAGTCTTTCTGACTGAAAACAAGTACGGCTATCTTTCATGACAATGCTGGAAAGCAAGCAGGATGTGCTTTAAAATCGTCAAGCGTAGTTGTGTGCGCAGAAATGAAAGTCGCAAAAAATGAGAATGCGGAAAGCCAAAGGAAGCGCAAATAGGGATTTTGATCATGTTGCAAGCTGAATATCATGTTATAATGGGAAACGATTAAGCTTCTTTTCGAAGCATCAGCTGACCATCACGGCCTATTGCTACAAAAAAGATGTAAGGAGCTTTTTTATGCAGGACAAGATCGATCGTTCTGAGGCCATCCGCAGTGGCTTTTCTACCAAAGATGCCCGTGTACCCACCCCGCCTTTTTGGCTTTCAATCATCCCGATTGTCGTCACCGCCATCGTCTTGGGATACTCGGTTTTCGTTTTGAATGCCGAGCCGCATTTTTCTTTGTTCATCGGCGGAGTGACCGCCGGTCTTTGCGCCTATTGGAACGGGACTTCCTGGCCCTTGATCAAAGACGGGTTTCGCAAAGCCATTGACCGTACCATCCCGTCTTTGATCATCCTGCTGATCATCGGCATGCTCATCGGGGTGTGGATTATCAGCGGCATTGTGCCGGCGCTGATGTATATCAGCCTGGAGCTGGTCGTCGCCCGCTGGTTTTTACCGCTGATTCTGATCGCCTGCAGTGTCATGGCTTTGATCACGGGAAGCTCCTGGTCAACGCTGGGCACCATCGGGGTCGCTGCCATCGGAGCCGGTGAAGCCATGGGCATTCCGGCAGCGATGACAGCGGGCGCAGTGGTTTCCGGTTCTTTTTTCGGTGACAAAATATCGCCAATGTCGGATTCGACCAACCTGACCCCTTCCGTCCTTGGTGTCAATCTTTTTGATCATATCAAGCACATGCTGTACACAACCGTGCCCAGCCTGGCGATTACGCTTGTTTTTTTCACGATCCTCGGCGTTTTCATTTCCCAAAACGGACAAGTGGCGGATGTGTCACGCTACACCGATTATATCCAGGCGCAATTCGTATTGAGCCCCTGGCTGATCATACCGCCTATCGGCGTCATCGCCCTTATCTTAAAAAAGATCCCGGCCATCCCCAGTCTGATCGCCGGGGTCGTTTTGGGGAGCGTCATATACCTGACGGTGCAGGGAGGAAGTTTGCAAATACTGTCGGATGTCGTCTATCATGGCGTGGTCATGGAAACGGGCCAAAGCGAACTCGACGGGCTTTTCACGCGCGGCGGCCTCGAAAGCATGTACAGTGTGGTCGTCCTCGCTTTTGTTTCACTTGCTTTCGGCGGCATCATGAATTACACGGGGATGCTTCACAGCATCGTCCTCAAGCTGGTCGCTTTACTCAAATACGTGGGCAGCCTGACGGCGACGGTCATTGTAACGTCTGTTCTGATCAATATCCTCGCGGCCAATCAATATCTGGCGGTCATCTTGCCCGGACAGATGTATGAAGAATGCTACCGCAACCACCGCCTCAAACTCAAAAACCTGACGCGGACGCTGGAAGCGGGGGGCACGCTGACCGCACCACTCGTTCCCTGGAACAGCAGTGGTGTGTTTGTTTTCATATCACTGGGGGTGCCGGTTGTGCAGTATGCGCCGTATGCCATGCTGTGCTGGCTGACAGCGATCATCGCGATCGTCTATGGCTTTTTCGGCATCACCATGGAGAAGACCAAACGGCCGGACGCGGAACCGGAGGATCAGCAGTAAGCTGCGTTTCAGTGTCAAACGTCAGGAAAGGCTGAGCTTTAAGGGGGTCTCATGGATTAGGTTATCACTGACAGGGCATCTTGCTTCTAATGAAGCGAGCCATTGATCAAGCGTGGCCTGATCCGCGTCTGTATCAGGCTTTAGTGTTACCCGCACTTCCTGGTAACCCGTCCGTTCTTCGGAAGACTGTCCCATAAATTTCGCGGGATTAAGATCACCCTCAACATTTATCTCCAGTCCGTTCAATTTTATACCCAGTTCTTGCGCGACCGCGTGACCCACAATATTCAGGCAACCGGCCAGAGCGGCCAGCAGATATTCCACCGGAGCAGCACCATCATCGGTTCCTCCCATGCTTTCTGGTTCATCAATAATCATTTTGAAATGACCAGTCTCAACAACTGATTTCATTGGATTTTCACTTTTAGCGTTAGCCTTAAAAGTCATTTTAGGCATATAATCACCTCATGTCCTATATGTTTAGTGTGTTTAAGTATATCGGATCCAATAGCACTTGTCAATCAGTCAGCAGCTGACAGAATCATTAGCTGCCTTTGAATGGCTGATGAGACAACCACTAGCCACCGTAATCGGCATTCAACTTGGACTGCGTATATTAGTCGACTAGCTTCTTTGCCAGAATAATATCTGGTTTGCCAATGCCATTCGCGTCTGGCATAACACCCACAATCTTAAATCCCAGTTTAAAATAAAACGCGCTCTGATGAGTTCCAGGTCTGAAGTCACGCAGCTGATCAGGCAGGTTATTATATAAGTCAGTATTAGCCAGTGATGTTTCTCCACCCTCTTGCTCATCATCAGCACCCAGATACAAGGTAAGACCTCCCTGCGCTTTTGCAGCATCTTCAAGCGCGGTTACCAGAGCGCTGCCAACACCCTGGTTTCGCTTATCAGCTCGTACAGCGAGAGGATGAAGCTCAAAAACATTACCGTTGTATTGTGGTTCAAGTATGCCGCCCCAGCCGATAACCAGATCATCTTCCATAGCTGCCAGCATCGTGTTTTCAGGAACCAGCCGTTCGTCTATTTCAGCCAGAGCGGCTTCCAGTGTTGCCCAGCCAAGCGGCAAGCTATCTGACAAAATTTTCGCTGCCTGGTTTATTTGCTGTTTTGTCAGCTGATTCATATTGACAATTTCCATAATGATTCATCCTTTCGGCATCAAGATCT
>SLMY01000213.1 GCA_007133255.1 Clostridiales bacterium | reverse complement strand
CTTTGGCGTACATTTTTTTCATGCCTGGCTTAATATATTTGCGCCAGTATTCCGGCCCCATGATCATGCCGCTTTGCTGACCCCAGTCATCACCAAAATGAAACCCATCAATTGGATAGTCAAGCGCGATGTCAATAATTTTCAAGTTATAATCCGTAATCGCGTCAAGCAAATCTTCTGCGAACTCCGGGTTCGCCGCCATGTCGGTCAGGAAATCTTCCATCCCTCGCAAGGTCCAGGCTCTTTCATATAGTGAAAAACCAATACCTCCAAACTTAAAAATACCTGGATCATCTTTCGCCAGTTTCTCATATTCAGATCGCAGCCTGGCTTCATCAAGCTTCGGAAAAACATAGCAGGACAGATCGGGTTCTGGCATTACCTGGCCTTCAATAACACCAATGTCTTTATCCGCGCCATTACGGTTCCAGAGCACACCGTAAGCGTCTCGCCAGTAGCCTGAGCCAGGCTTGATTTCTTCCAGCCAGCCATCGTAATAAGCGGTCATGATTTGAGGTTCTATCTGTGAAGTAAACTGGTCATGTCCCAGAAAATCGGCCATTCTTTGTTGGGCCTGATGAGTGAGATCTAATGTATAGGGTGTGAAATCAGTCTGTTGATGATGAACGGCAGCTATAATACGTTCGCGATGATTCATAAAATGCCTCCTGTATGATTGACATAATATTAATAATAATCTCAATAGGTTGCGCGCTTTATCGGGTTTTCGCTACAATTAACTTAAGATCATCTTATCACATTTAATCATATTTGATATAAGAGCAGTAAATCTAAACATTCAATCGATCGTTTATCAGTGTGATAATTATAACGATGATCCTGAACAGAAGCTAGTTAAGCATAATCGCGGGAGGTGCACCATGAAACAACATAAACTAGGTCAATCTGAATTGCTGGTCAGCCCTTTAACGATCGGCTGCTGGAGTTTTGGCGGCGGCCAGGACAGTTACTGGGGCCGTCAGGAACAAGTTGACGTCAATCAGCTTGTACAAACAGCGCTCGATCAGGGCGTCAACTTTTTTGATACCGCCTTTGGCTATAATGATGGCCGCAGTGAAGCGTCGCTGGGGCAAGCATTAGCCGGCAGGAGGCAAGAAGCCGTTATCTGCAACAAAATACCGATACAGTCGTATGACGAACTCAAGCAGTATGACCAGACAATTTCTGACAGTCTCAAACGCCTTCAAACAGACTATGTTGACCTGATGATGATTCACTGGCCGACAAAAGATCAGGATTTGCTTCAGGCTAATCTTGAAGCAATGCAAAAGCAAAAAGAAAAAGGCAATATTCGCTATATTGGTGTCAGCAACTTCGCGACACAGACCCTTGAAATCGCGCATAATATGGGCATCGAGATTATCGCTGATGAATTTGTCTACAACCTGATGTCCCGCGGGATTGAACGGGATGTACTGCCTTATTGCTGTGATCATAACATTGGTGTTGTGGCTTATATGCCGCTTATGCAGGGTATTCTCGCAGGAAAATATAAACGGATTGATGATATACCGCCCATCCGCAGACGAACGATTCATTTTGATCAGGAGCATAATCCGCTTGTCAGACACGGCGGTTCCGGTTACGAAACACTGCTGGTGCGCATGCTTGAGCAAATGCGCGATCTCGCGATTGAAAGCGGATATGCTGAAGACCGCCTGGCCATTGCCTGGCTAATGACTAAACCAGGTGTCAGCTCTGTTATTGCCGGGTGCCGTAATGTGAAGCAACTGCAAGATAATGCGGTTTCAGTTGAAACCAGTCTTTCTTCTGAAACGGTTGAAAGATTAGACGAGATAAGCGAACCGCTCAGACAAAAAATGGGTAACAATCTGGATATTTGGCAGTTAGGTGACAACAGCCGCATCTGGTAAGCTAGTTTAGATTAAGTCTCTCAGAGTTCATACGCATGAAGACGGATTCTAAAATGGCGATATCATCTGGTGTGATAGAATATATAAAGAAGTGAAGCGATATAGTAAGAAGCGTATCATTGCACAATAACACTTCTGAAAACTGAAAATGAGAAGAAAAAGCTTAAAATGTGAAGGAGGTTGAGATGAGAAAAAAACAATTCTATCTGGTTGTATTATCTGTTTTGCTTGCGGCGTCTTTTTCGCTGGCGTGTTCAAATGATGAGCCAACTGAGACTACTGTGGAGCAAACAACTACGGCAGCAGAAACAACAGCCGCGACAGAAGCACCAACACCTACTCCTGAAGAAACAACAGCCGCTACAGATGAGACACAAGAAACAACAGAAGCTGAACCTGATCCCTCAGCGGAGGGGACTCCGGAGTTGATCTGGCATTTTGAATATGAAGATGAAGAATTCGCGTCATCATCAATAGCGATGCACCCAGACGGAGAATTAGTCACAGTTGGCACTTATTTGGCTACTTATACGCATCGTTTGTACGATGGAGAAGTGACAGCAGTTGATACAGATTATCGCCACCGTGTTGAACACCTTTCTTATTCGCCGGATGGCCAGTACCTGGCTGCTGGATTGAGTGTTTACGGCAGTAATTTCAAAGACGTAACAGAAACAAATGAATCTGTTCAGTTACATGGCGGACATAATAATTTTGTCGCGTTTTCCCCAGATGGTGAATTTCTTGCAACCGGTAATCGGAGTGCTGAGATCTGGATCTGGTCGATTCCTGATGGAGAGCAAGTCGCTGAGTTATCCGACGGTGAAGGGGGTTATTTATGGGGGCTGGCTTATCATCCTTCAGGAGAGCAGATCGCATCACTACAATGGCGAGATGATGGTGTCATAAATATCTGGTCAATTAGTGACGAAGAGATTATCCATAGTATGGTGCCAAATATTCTTGTTGGCAGCACTCACCACGCCATCTGCTATTCGCCAGATGGATCATTGTTCGGTACCTATTTTAGTGAAGACTGGGAACACTCAATACGATTATTTGAAACGGATACCTATGAGATGATAATAGATATTTTGATTGGTCATAGAGTCAGTCATTTGAGTTTTTCACCAGATGGGCAAATGGTGGCAGTCGCATCCATCTATGCACCTGTCACCATCTGGTCAACGTCTACTGGAGATCTCTTATATACCCTGGACCAGGAAATTGAGTCAACCGATGGTTCTCAAGCTTTAGCGTTTACGCCTGATGGCGGCCATCTGGGTGTTGTGCGTAATGGAAGTGGTGACTTGGAATTATGGCGGTTGCCGGGTGCTGATCCCTTGCCTGAGCCTGAAATTGACATCTACCAGCCTGTTCCCATTCCCGGAGATGTCCTGTTTGATACAGGCAGCTCTAGTTTAAAAGCAGAAGCTGATGCTGTCTTGCAGCAGCTGGCTGAAGATATTTATCAAGCTTTGCCGGAGGCAAAGCTGACCTTCATTGGACATACAGACAGCCGTGGAGACGCTGCTTCTAATATGCAGCTGTCCATAGACAGAGCAACGTCAGTCAGAGAATGGTTTGAAGATTGGGCAGAAAATAGCGGCGCGGATGGCTGGCTTTTTGAAGTTGAAGGAAAAGGTGAAACAGAACTTAAAACACCGGATGTTGACAGTGAAGGCAATTTCCGTGATGAAGCCGGCAGAGTCAATCGCAGAGTTGAGATTGATTTAGAACCCACAGGTTGAATCTCTTATATCTGAAGACACAAGTGATCTTGATTTGGTATACATTATACAAGGCAGTTGAGACTTATTGATCATCTTAAGTCTCAACTGCCAT
>SLMY01000108.1 GCA_007133255.1 Clostridiales bacterium | reverse complement strand
CTAACTGTCAATTGACAGACTCTGATTCAGGTTCTGCTTCTGTGTAGGAGAAATAATCAAAGTCAGCCTGTTTTTTATGACCGCTGAGATCTTGCGCGCAAAGCCCGACATAAGCGCCGGTAAAGCCCTGGTCCATCAGATAGGGGCCGATTTTGCTTTCCGCGTATTCGTCAGAAAGCTTACTGAAATCAAGTTCTGGGCCGATTTTTTGCCACTTGACCTCATCGGCAGCCTCGGCGTACCAAAACTGAAGTTTATCGGCTGCCATATCTGCTTTCAGCAAGATTCGGCTTTGAGCCTCGAGTTTTACAGGCGATTCCAGTGGTTCATCGTATATGCCAAGGTCACTGATCATAATTTTAAGGCATTTACCCAGCTTCTCATCCCAGGTGACATGAAGATAAAAGTAGTTTCTGGAGTTGTAATAACAGACCAGACCCGCCATTTGCTGATAATTGTCTGGCTCATATTCTATCAGTGTTTCCGCCTGCGCACGGAAAGCTTGTACACGCCTGGCGACAAGGCTCTGATGATGCATGGAACTAAATGATTCTCTGCCTCGAATGCTGAGGTAGCCGGGGCGTTTTTTCAATGAGATCCAGTCTTCCTCTGGCGGGACTTTCAGTGACTGAAAATGGATGTTCAGCGTATCGGAATCGAAAGAATCTTTTGCTTTCTGCGCGGAAAAAGGGCGCGGTTTCAGTGACGGCGCAGGTGTCTCAAGCGTTGGCTGATGCCCGCCCGATGCCAGTTTCAGCCAGCCGTCTTCTGTCCACTCCACTTTTTGCAGAGCAGTTTCGCGGCCTAAAGTACACCGCATCATGGGGCGCAGAGGTCTGCCGCAAAGATAGGCTATATACCATTCACCGGTGCTGGTTTCCACCAGACTGGCATGCCCGGCTCTCTGCAAGGGAAGATCGGGATGACCAGCAGCTGTCAGAAGCGGGCTGTCAGGAGCCGTTTCATAGGGTCCCGTAAGCGTTTTGCCGCGTGCTATCGTTACCGCATGGTCATAGCGGGTACCGCCTTCCGCGACCATCAGGTAGTAATATCCGTTTTGTTTGTACACGTGGGGACCTTCAGTCAGTCCAAGCTTTGTGCCCTGGTATATATTGTAAACGGGGCCAGTCAGGCGTTTCTGATCCGCGTCATATTCCTGAAGCAGTATGCCGCCAAACTTATTTTTACCCTTACGATGATCCCAGACCATATTCAGCAGCCATTTTCTGTTATCGTCATCATGAAATAAAGACGGGTCAAAGCCGCTGCTGTTCAGATAAACCGGTTCTGACCAGGGACCTTCAATCTGCTTTGCTGTCACCAGGTAATTATGCGTGTCCTTAAACGGGCCGATGTGGCTTTTGACGTCAGTATAGATCAGATAGAACAGTCCATCCGAATAGCTGAGGCAGGGAGCCCAGATTCCGCCTGAGTCGGGATTACCGCGCATATCCAGCTGCGATTTGCGGGTTAAGGGCCGGCACAGCAGACGCCAGTTCACCAGATCACGTGAATGATGAATTTGAATGCCGGGAAACCACTCAAAAGTGGACGTCGCGATGTAATAATCTTCGCCAACTCTGAGAATGGACGGATCCGGGTTAAAGCCTTTTAGAATCGGGTTTTTGATCATAGACATAATTAACTCCTTGTTTTATTGTCTTTAACTACTGGGGTGCTTAGCCATCGTATGGCGGTTTACCCATCCGACGAATATTTATTTCATCTATAACGGCGTTGCCTCTTTGCTCGAGCAAAAACAAAATCGTTCGCGCTATTTCTTCCGGCATAATCATGCCTTCGGGGCTTAGGTCTGGCCGCGCTAATTTTACCATCTCGGTGTAAACACCACCCGGACAAAGCGTATGAACTCTGATGCCTTCCAGATAAACCTCATTGGCCAGTGATTTACTAAAACCCAGGATGGCATGTTTTGAGGCGGCATAGGCAGCCTGGTTCGGATAGCCTTTATGCGCGACAACAGAAGCTATATTGACGATTGCCGGACATTTTGAGCGGCGCAGGTAAGGCAGCACCTGCTGGCACAAAATGAAAGGCGCCTTGACGTTAATCTTATAGATATGGTCCAACTCTTCGGCCGATGTAGCTTCAAATGATTTGTTGATCGCGATGCCGGCATTATTGATCAGGACATCTATGGCGTTAAACCGCTGATGAATCTGCTGAATACAAGATGATATAAAGCTGTTGTCTGTCAGATCGCCAGGCAGGTCAAAAACGTCTGCACCGGCATTTTTTACCAGGCTTACTGTTTTCTTAAGCTTTTCAATATTATGACCGCCGCAAAGCGCTATTCTGGCGCCCTGTTCTGCCAGAGCCAGAGCTGTTGCCCGGCCTATACCGCCACCGCCTCCGGTGATGACCACCACTTTGTCAGCTAATAGTGTTTTCATACAAGGACCAGCCTTTCTTCAGTGTTTGGCGGTTATCTCTTAATCAAGCTTGGCTTTGATTTTTTGCGGCTGCCGGCGCAGCTGAAAGTCCTTAAAAACAAATATGTGTGCAGTGGTTTATAGTATAATTGAGTGTAAGAAAAATCGCAAAACACTGTGAATACCTTACCCAATGGATACCGGCGTTCTGAATAAAGACCGCGAAGCCAGAAAGAAGCCACAGCGTTTGCTTCCATTATATCAAGCAACAAGAAATCTTGCGCTTGACAGCGCATCATAATTATACCAGGAGGCCACCATGAGCCTGATTTTTCGTTATTATGAAGACAAGGATTATTTTGCCACCAGAGAACTGGTTAAAGCCAGCTACCAATGGTCAATACCTGCCTGGAGCCTGAGCCGCCATGAATTTTGCCGGGGTCTGCATCCGGCCTTTGTAAACGCCCGAAACAGCTGGCGGCACACGACCGGTCTCTGGGAAGAAGACGGTAAACTGGCCGCCTGTGTGATCAGTGAAGGAAACTACGATGGCGGATCCTTTCTGCTCTTTGACACTAAAGCGCGCATGCATGACAAAAAGCTGCTGGACCGTATGTTTTTCCATGCCGAAACACATCTGGCTCGTTTTGAGAAAGAAACCGGCAAGCGGCTTTTGGATATGCATATCCCGGATCAATGCCCGGTTTTACGTGATTTTGCTATTAAGCGAGGCTACCAGGCTGGTGAAAAAGAGCGCGGGATGATTATGCCGTTTCCTGACAAACCTTTTGAGGTTGTTTTGCCAGAAGGATATCAGTTTCAAGACGGCAGTCAAACGCCCGATTTCTTCTTGTCGAATGTCCATGCTTTTTCTTTCCAGTATAGTACACCATATGTTGAAACCGGAGAGCAGGCGTTTCATGAGCTGCGCCAGATGCCGGCTTACAGGCCTGAGCTAGACTTGACAATACTTGATCCGGAAGGCAAACCTTCAGGCATCGCGATTATCTGGTACGATGAAGACCTGCCTTACTGCGAACTGGAGCCGCTGGGTGTTGTCTGGTGGTGCCGGCGTATGGGGCTGGCCCGGGCTTTAATCTATGAGGCAGCCAACCGGGTGATGCGGCTGGGGCCTTGCCGCGGTATGCTGGGTGGTGACCAGATATTTTATACCGACCTTGGCTTTGTTCATGAAGCTTCAGATGAAATCTGGCAGTGGGAAAAGAAAGTCCGTTAATCAGCTATAACCCAGGCAAAATCTATTTTGGCAAGATGAATCATTATCCAAAACGATTCATTGGCATGGGCCATAATTAACTAGAACAATTCATTCAACCATCAGACCACTGATATCATGGATTTGCTTTTCTG
>SLMY01000050.1 GCA_007133255.1 Clostridiales bacterium | reverse complement strand
TGGTGGAAATATATACAGACGGCGCTTGTTCCGGCAATCCCGGACCGGGAGGCTGGGCAGCGATTCTCATGGCTCGTGGTCACGAGAAGGAGATTAGCGGTGGTGAAACTTCAACAACCAATAATCGCATGGAAATGCAGGCAGTGATTGAAGCGCTGCGGCGGCTGAAACGGCCGTGCCAAGTAAAAATTTACAGTGACAGCGCTTATGTGGTGTCGGCATTCAACCAGGGATGGATCCGTAACTGGCAGCGAAACGGCTGGCAGAACGCGGCAAAAGATCCTGTCAGTAATCGTGATCTGTGGGAAAAGCTGCTGGAGGCGGCCAGGCCGCATCAGATCCAGTGGATCAAAGTTAAAGGTCATGCTGATAATAAACTTAATAATCGCTGCGACCAGCTGGCTGTCGCTGAAATAAAAAAAATGCGTGATATGGAAAATGGTATCGATCAGAAAAACGCTGAGGATCATAGTGACGGGACAAAACGCGCGTCTGATACAGCGCAGACATGATCAAAACCGCTTTAATTCATTCAGGAGGAGATAGCGCTTGCTAAACGAAAGAGTGTTAAACAGCACTGGCAAATTCAAAGGTCGTGTTTTTTCGGTTGAGGTGCAGTCGGTCGCGCTGGCTGATGGCCAGATGAGCGAACGTGAGATTGTCAGGCATAACGGAGGTGCCTGTGTGATTGCCGTGGACGAGCTAGAACAGGTGTGGCTGGTCAGGCAGTTTCGCAGCCCTTTTGGCAGAGTTCTGCTGGAAATACCAGCTGGAAAACTTGAACCTGGCGAAGATCCGCGGGTTTGCGCTGAAAGGGAACTGGTTGAGGAAACAGGGCTGACAGCAGAAAAAATCACACTTCTGGCTCATGTGTATCCATCTCCGGGCTACTGCAGCGAGGAAATCTCGATTTATTTGGCGACAGGCCTGAAACAAGGGAAGGCGAGCCCGGATCCGGGCGAGATTCTGCACGCGGTCAGGTATCCGTTCGCAGATATCATCAACATGATTGATAGAGGTGAGATTCATGACGCCAAGACAATCATCGCTTTGCTGAAACTGGAAAGACTGCTTCATTCCGGCAAAAAAGCACCTGACTATCAAGCAGATGAGGTAAATTGATGGCAGCCCGTATCGATCATAAAAAAGAAATAAACGGGGTCTTTTATCTGGCGGTATCCGTGATACTGGCCATCACCTATTACTGGCCGGGTATTCGGACCGGGTGGCTGGGCAATAGTCTTTTTACCGGTGGACGCGGGCTTATCGGCACCGCGGCGCTGGCATTGCCTGTTGTCTATTTTTATATGGCGCTGGACTACCTGCTGGAAAAACGATTGAAAGTGACAAGGCTTCGGTTTACTTATGTTCTGATTTTATTAGTCGCGGTAGCGGCGCTGCTGCAGACGATTACCATCAGCCAGTCGCTGATTCGCGAGCTCAGCCAGAACCAGGATCAGGACGTACTGGCTTTTGAGGCGCTGAAAACGCTATGGCAGCTTGGTGTAAACCCAAACCTGATCAGCAGTGATACGTTGCTTATGCCCGGCGGTCTGCTGGGTGGCCTGCTGGCACTGGCTGTAGAGACGATCGCCGGTTCGGCAGGCGCGATTATTATACTGGCGGCGCTCATTTTATCCATGCTGGTCCTGCTTTTTAATGTTTCTGTCAGCAAAGCGGTCGACAACACAGCCCGGGCAATCAAGACAACTCACCGCAAAGTTGATGAAGCGTTGCGGCAGGGGGTTTCGCAGGCAAGGCAGCGGCAGGAGGCAACCGCCCATTCAGGCAACTATGATCTGAAACTGGACGATGCTGCCGATTCAAAAACAGATACCCGGCCAGACGATCGTGTTGATGATGATAACGGCGCGGCCTTTGACGCTGACAGCAAGCAAGGCGTCACGTTTGATCCGCCATCCGATCCTCAGGCGAAAAAAGCGTCCTGGCGTGAGCAGCTGAAGCGCCTGTGGTCACCAGAAACGGCAGACGATCAGGACCTGGACAAGTCCTCGGTACCAGGATTTCTTAAGACCGGTGATCTGGATGAGACAGATACAGCAGATTCAGACAAGAATCAGGATAAGCGTCAAGCAGCAGCTGAAACCGGCGGCAATGCAGCGGATGACCTGTCTGATTCAGAGCAAGATGCCGGGCTTAAACAGCAGTCCGCGTATGATCTTAAACTCAATGATCCTGACTGGGTTTTGTCTCCGGCTGAAAACTTTGACAAACCAGAGATTCCGACGCTTGACCAGCATCAGATACAGGGCCGTCAGGACAATGAAGCGGATGATGACGAGGTGGTTCTGCCGGCAGGTGTTCACAGGGTTGGCCGGACAGATGGCAAGGCCGATACTTCGCACGGCGCGTCGTTTCAAGAAGTGGGCGATCTAGAAGATAGCGATCAGCAGTCTGGCGCAGCTGGGTATGCGTCATCAGAAAAAGCCTATGGCTACAGCGATCGTGATGACGCGGATCACCATGAACCAGACCGCAGCCGGTGGATAGACAGAAGTGAAGACCCGGGCAGTGACGCTGATTTAACTGAAGCACAAAAGAAGGCCAGGCGCCATTCCGGCCAGCAGATGAACATTCCCTGGCAGCCGCCTTCACTTGAACTGCTAAAACGTGATACCGGACCTAAATCACTCAGCAGTAATCTCGAGATTAACCGGCTGGGTCGTAAACTGGAAAAAACGCTTGAGAGCTTCGGTATTAACGCGAATGTGATTCGACACAGTACCGGACCAACCATCACGCGATTTGAGCTGGCACCCGGCCCCGGCGTCAAAGTGAGCCGGATTGTTAGTCTGGCTGATGATATCGCGTTGAATCTGGCGGCGATCGGGGTGCGGATTGAAGCGCCGATTCCAGGAAAAGCGGCCATCGGCATAGAAATACCGAATAAAGAGACAACACCGGTCCTGCTGCGCGGCCTGCTGGAATCGTCCGACTATCGCCGGAATAAACATCCGCTGACCGTCGCGATCGGACGTGATATCCAGGGGCGGCCTATCCTGTGCGATCTGACAAAAATGCCCCATCTGCTGATTGCCGGAGCAACTGGTTCTGGAAAATCGGTCTGTATTAACGCTGTTTTAATGAGCATTTTGTTTAAGTCAAGTCCTGATGAAGTTAAAATGATCATGATCGATCCAAAAGTGGTTGAACTCAATGTATATAACGGTATTCCGCACCTGATCTCACCTGTGGTCACCGACCCGAAAAAAGCGGCGAACGCGTTAATCTGGGCGGTTAACGAGATGACCCGCCGCTATGGACTGTTCGCTGAGAAATCGGTTCGGGATATTAACGCTTATCAAGAAGCGGCCAACCGTCTGGGTGATGAGTCTTATGAAGATTTGGCGCTTATCCTGATTGTCATTGATGAATTATCCGACCTGATGGCCACTTCACCAACTGAAGTGGAAGACGCGATCGCGCGACTGACAGCGATGGCGCGTGCCGCTGGCATTCACCTGATAATCGCTACACAGCGACCGTCAGTAGACGTGATAACAGGTGTCATTAAAGCTAATATCCCTTCACGAATCGCTTTCGCTGTCGCGTCACAGGTTGATTCCCGAACCATTCTCGATACCGGCGGCGCTGAGAAACTGCTTGGCAAAGGTGATATGCTCTTTTATCCGCAGAGCGCTTCAAAACCACTGCGCGGCCAGGGAGCATTTATTTCCGACCCCGAAGTTGAACGCGTTCTGACGTATATAAAAGGACAGCACCAGGCCGAATACGATGATCAGGTC
>SLMY01000275.1 GCA_007133255.1 Clostridiales bacterium | reverse complement strand
GATTGCTTCGCGTTTCAGCAAAGCCAATAACGGATGATGACCGCCTATTCCATTGATCTGACAGTATTTACGGCTTCAGTCAGACAGTATTTGCAGCTACAGGATGATCGGCTGGATCGTAAAATACGCTTTCAACGGTGTATTGAGCGGTCTGGCGATCGCTGAATACAGACGCAGATCAAGCCGGTTCTTATGAGCCAGCAGCTGCTGGTTTTTAACCATAGCCAGAGACACAGCAAATGGTGTGTCGCTGCTGATCAGAAGTCCAAGGCCTTCCGCGCTTTCGCATTTCACCCACGTGCAGTCACCGAGCATATCGCCCGTATGCCGCAGCTGTCGCAGCTGATCATGCGTATAACTAAAGATACCTGTTTGTCCTGAGGGCTGCCAGCCAGCCAGCCCTGGTTCGGGACCTTTACCCTTCCAGCTCATGTCAGCGAACAGATCGCGCAGCGGCAGATGCAGGTATACGCCAGGCAGTGGCGGCAATGAGGCCCGTAAAGCCTGATTATAGAGACTGACACTGAAAAAACAGCTTAATTGGCCATTTGCCGTGATCTCATATCGAGTATAAAGCTTGATCAAGGGTATGCTGCCGGGCAGGCCGCAGATTTCTTCAGTGGTGATGACAGCTGATTGGCCGTCGCAAGCATCCTGAAAGGTATGGAGCTGCCGCTGCCACTTTTCTGGTGCAAACGGCTGCCAGGCTTCCTGAAAACGAGTCGCGATACCGTGGCATTCCGGATCAAGAAGCGGTTTCAGTCCCTGCAGGGGCGGATGCCGGTCAAAAAATTCTGTTTCGCCCAGGCGCCAGCTTTCCAGACTGCCATTAATGGTATTGAAAACGAACCAGAATCGTGGACCGGAGACAATCAGGTGGTGTCTGTCACGATCTGATCGCAGGTGTCCCCGGGTCTGTTCCGATGATCCTAACGGATCATCACCCTGACGAATCACAAACTCCTGATGCGCGATCTCGTGACCAAAGCCGGCCCAAAGCCACTGGGCCGCCAGCGTTATATCAAAACGAATCACATACTCAGCACCATCTTCAAAGTTAAGATCACCATACCAGATTTCTCTGAATTGTTCTCCGCCAGGCGGCATACGCAGCGGATCAAGTTCACCTGATAATTTAAAATGTCCGTTTCTGAGCAAAACCCAGCTGACTCGAAAGACAGAAGCCTTAAATGTATTGAGTCTGTTAATAAAGGTAAAACCCCCTGAAGCCGCGTCGGCCGCTTCAATGACCAGCGGCCGAAGGCTGTAACGCAGTTCATGCAGCCAGGAACCGGGCTGTCCATCCTGATTCAGAAGATAAGGCAGATTGCGCAGGGACGGCTGTTTTTCTGGTTCGGACAGCCACCAGCCAAGGCAAAGGCCGATTTCACCTACTGTGAACGGTTCCGTGAGCCATGTGGGCGCGGTTTCGCAAAAACCCTCACTGTCACCGTCATTGTCATTGTCTTCCCGGTCATTTCGTGTATCCTCGCCATCAGGCAGCGGCTTCACATGACCTGGAACAACAGGCAAACCGCGATTGTCTTTATTGGATACCGCGTACTGGTCCGCACGCAGCTGGGCCGGCTGATCGTGATTTGCCGCGCAAGGCGGTGTGTGCCATTCACGAACCGGTGTGGTTATATCCTGAAAATCCAGATACTGCCAGAGACGGTCAGGGTCGCACGCCTTAAGCTCAGCGGCAAATAATTGTTTCAGCTGGCCGCCGTTTCTTAAAAGCGGCGAGGACCAGGATAAAATCGCGGGATGGTTTTTATCCCTGGCGATCAGTCGCTGACAGCGGCTGATCAGCCGTGCTTTTACCCGGTTGCTGTCGGGGTGGCGGCTGTACCTGTTTCGGGCGGGCAGATCCGGACTCATTTCCGATAACACGTCTGGCCATGCGGCTGGCAGGCTTTCGATCACATAAAGGCCATAAATATCACATAACTCAAGAAAGATCGGGTCGACAGGCAGACCGCTGGTCAGTATGGCGTTGATATGATGCTGTTTGATTTTTCGGATTTGGCGGATCATATCCGCTGTCCGCGGCGGTTTTTGCCAGATCGCGGCCTCCTGCCAGGCGACAGCATGCAAACGCAGCGGCTGGCCATTGAGCAGATATCCTTCCGGTGACTGCGAAAGATGCCGAAAACCCACCGCGGTCCGGTAACAGGCATGCTCCCGCCCTTGTCTGTCCTCAACACTAATCAACAGGTCATATAGCTTCGGCTGTTCACTATCCCAGGCGGTTATTCCGCGAATCGGTGTTTCTATGACCAGGTTTCCGGCAGCCTGCAGCGGTGTTGGCCAGTGATGATCGTCTTTTAGCGGTCTTAAGACAACCGGCCATTTAGAATCATGCGGTTTGCCGTCCTGATCAATGAGCTTGACACGGACAACCGGATGCTCCATCGAGATACGATAGGAGATCAGTTTGAGCCTGAGCTTGAGCTGCCAGGCTTCTTCATCCTCAAGCGGATGTGTCTGTACTTCAAGGTCATAAAGGCTGACCGGCGGCACCGCTTCCAGATAAAGATCCCTGAGGACCGACGCGTCGGTGAGTAATGACTGATCCTCAAAATAACTGTCACCGGACAGCGGCCAGATCAGCAGAAAAAACTCATTATCGCCTTGATGAAGGTGCTGAGTCACATCAAATTCCGCCGGCAGACCACTTCCTTCGCTGTATCCCACCAGCCTGCCGTTAATGAAAACATGACAGGCTGATACAACACCCTGCAGCACCATTCGTTTGCGCAAACCACTCCAGGTAAGCGGCAGGCGAAAAAGACGCCGGTAGACATGAACCGGCTGATCTGAAGGGACATGCGGATAATCGAGTAAAAACGGGAACTGGCGCTTCTCATGGTTTTCCGGCCATTCCGGCAGGGACACAGAATCAAAACCAGATCGATGTGACAAAATCTGTTCCGGCATCTGCGTGACACTGCTGAAACGTTTTACATCCCATGATCCACTTAGATGCAGAATGTAAGACGATAAATAGCGCTGATTGTCACTGATCGCGTTCAGGCAGGCTGCCTGGTCGGGAAAAGGAATCAGATAAGCGTGCTCAGGCATTCTGCCGCGCGAAGATAGTTCAGGGTTATTCCAGTCAGGTGGCGTTTCGCGCCCGGGGAAACAAGTATCCGTCATATAATCCCATCCTTTTACCTTTTCCGAATCTCCCTTTCATCCTACCAAAAACAAACAGACGATGCGAACCTTATTTGTCATAAGTTGATTATAGAAAATAAACGATCTGGTTTCCGGGATCCAGTTTACGAGGGTAAATTGTAAAATGAAATAACCGCTTAACAAGGGCGACACTTAATTTTGCAATCCAACCATCTGTTTTCCAAGGTGATAACCTATTGACATCAGGTTTTATTAACAGTAGAATTGTATAGGCCGTCGGGGTGTAGCTCAGTTTGGCTAGAGTGCTTGCTTGGGGTGCAAGAGGTCGCAAGTTCAAGTCTTGTCACTCCGACCATTAAACCGTTGAAACGAATTCGTTTCAACGGTTTTTTTAAAATGGTCAATCATGTACATCTCCTTCCAGTCAATCGTGTACAATCTCCTTCAGGGCAATCGTGTACAATCTCCTTCAGGATGAAGGTTTAGTCGGGATGAGGGTTGACAAACATATGATTCTCACCTGCTTATTCTTATTTGACTTTAAAAAGGACATGCGGCTTACCGCATGTCCCTGAAAAAGACCTGCCGTTTTATTGGCAGGTCTCCCGAGCTTTATATGTGTTTAGAACTGACGTTCATT
>SLMY01000255.1 GCA_007133255.1 Clostridiales bacterium | reverse complement strand
CGATAAAAGCTATTTTTACGATATACTGAAGCTTGGGATTTAGTAGATTGCCTGTGGTATTTTGAGCGCGGTTTATATACTGACTTTTTTGAACGAAGAAAGATCGAGGCGATCAACAAAATGGGTAGAAATACTATTTATGGCCTTGTAGGATGAACATTGTTAGGCATTTCCCTTATGTTATATAGCCGGATTCAGCCTTAAAAGTGCAGGGATCCGGTTAATCAGATTGAAGGAGTATAAATATTACCAAGTTTTATTTGGAGGCGAACGTGACTATAGGACTAAAACGTGGCAAGGTGGAACTTGCCGACCATGACCCGGAATGGAAAATGATCGCCGCTCAAACTATTGAGCAGCTTTGGTGCGCTTTTGGACCGGTGGCAAAGGATATCCAACACGTCGGCAGTACGGCAATCCAGCATATAAAGGCGAAGCCCATCATTGACATTGCTGTTGCCGTGGATGATTTCAAAGCAGTTGAAGCGTTGGCTGCTGTATTAGAAAACGCAGGGTTTTTACGCCGCCATTGGGAAACTGATGAGCAGATTCTGTTCGCTGTTGGTGATTACACCAAGCCCGATGGTGTTGTTACCCACTTCATTCATGTTGTGAAGACAGATAGCTTGGACTGGCATAGCTACATCAACTTTCGTGATTATTTGAACGCGAATATCGTTGCTGCTAAAAGCTATGAAGATTTAAAAATCAAACTGGCAGCCGAAAATCAACACGATAAAGGACGAGAAAAGTATCTTGCCGGGAAGTTCGACTTTATTGAGCAGACGCTGAAAGAAGCTTCAATGTGGGCATATATTCATGATATCCCTGGTTACGACAGCTTCTCAAAAATTGAACCTGTCACCAAAGGCTGGTCAGGTGATAAAAAATATTACATAGAAACCAATAAAGGCAATCGGCTTTTAATCCGAATCGCTGAAATTGCCCAATATGAGCGCAAGAAAACAGAGTTTGAGATGATGGGACAAGTCGCTGCGCTTGGTGTTCCCATGCAGCAGCCCATTGATTTTGGCACTTGTAATGGCGGGAAATGCGTTTATGTTTTGCTGACATGGGTTGACGGTGAAGACGCGGAAAAGATATTGCCTCTTTTATCTGAAACGCAGCAATATGTACTGGGCTTAAAGTCAGGTGAGATTTTGCGGAAAATCCACTCTTTATCCGCGCCGAACACGCTGGAGGATTGGGAAGTCCGGTTCAACCGCAAGACTGACAGGAGAATCGAATCTTATCATAAAAACAAAACTCAAGCTCTGACTTCAGAGGGCGAAGCGCATTTTCTCTCTTATGTCGAAAACAACAGAGCGCTTTTAAAAAACCGCCCGCAAACCTATCAGCACGGTGACTATCATCCTGGTAATATGATCATCGCACCGAACGGTTCTCTTTTCATCATTGACTGGAATCGTGACGATTTTGGCGACCCTTGGGAAGAATTTAACAGGATAACGTTCACAGCGCATACGAGTCCGCATTTTGCCACAGGGCAGCTGCGAGGCTATTTCGGCGGAGAACCGCCCGTAGTATTTTTCAAATTATTAGCGTTCTATATCGCCAGCAATCAGCTTGGCGTTGTCGGGTGGGCGCTGCCTTTCGGCAAGAGCGAAGTTGACTTCGCGAAAAAACAAAATAAAGAAGTACTGCGTTGGTACAGTAATATGCAGACTTATATACCGTCGTGGTATCTCAAGGATTTTTGCATCTCATAAACTGCCGCCATTCCACGTAAACTCTCAAAATAACGTGATTGCATCAATAGACAGGTTGCCTAAATGGTATAATGCTTATTGATGTAAATTGTTTTTATGAAAGGTGTCATAATGAGTATTCCAATGCAAGTTGTCCCCGGATATGTCAATTCACGGCCTGGCATTCAGGTTGGAACGAAAATGGAGGGCCCGATCACCCGAGATGCTTCAGGGCGTTTAGTGGTTGATCAGCAGGGTGTCACGTTTTTACAGCAGCAGGGTGTTGAGTGGGTGATGATTGGCGGTAATCAGGTGCCGGAGCATAGCGCCACCTGTTATCGTGAGATTCGTGAGATGCTGGAAGAGCACGGACTGAAGATTTTTCGCTTGGCTAATGATCAGCTGCATAATATGCCGGATGTGACGCTGGGACTTGAGAACCGTGACTGCATGATTGAGCGATATCTGAAATACATCTCAGACCTTGGCGAAGCCGGAATCTATTATGCGACTTACGCGCATATGGGCAATGGGATCTGGCGCGATGATGAACGCCGCCCCATCCGTGGCGGCGCTACAGCTGGCGGACTTGATCTGAATCGACCAAACCGCTCAGTCGCTTTTGGTGATTTCAGCTGGCCGCTGAGTCATGGCCGGACCTTCACAGAAGAAGAATTATGGGGAAATTATGAGTACTTTATTCGCCAGGTTGTTCCTGTCGCGGAGCGTGCCGGTGTGTATATTGGCTTTCATCCAGATGATCCGCCAGTTTATACCATGGCCGGTGTACCGCGCTGTATTCTCGGGACATTTGATGGCTATAAACGGGCACTGGAAATCGCGGACAGTCCAAATATCGGAGTCTGTCTTTGTGTTGGCTGCTGGCTTGAAGGCGGTGATGAAATGGGCTGCTCACCAGAGGAGTTCATTCGCTATCTGGGCGAGCGCAAGAAACTGTTCAAACTGCATGTACGCAATGTCACCGCGCCGCTTTCCGCTCCGGGCGGCTTTAATGAGACTTATCCGGATGCCGGCTATTATAATTTGGTTAATGTTCTGAAAACACTGGACGAGATTAATTTTGACGGTGTGATCATGAATGATCATCTGATTGACATGGTGGGCGGACATTATACCTGTGAAGCCTACTTCACCGCCTATCTTAAAGGTGCTGTGGACGCGCTGCAAAATTAAAAGCAGGGTGCTGGTGTCGCGGCCGCAAAATCCCTTATGTTCAAGCAGATATCCCGCGGTAAAATGTCCCGATTGTCCGCACATCTGCCTCCTTGATGGCCTGGTCTTTCAAACGCGTTGTGATCACGTCAATATCTCCCGTAAGTCTTAGCTGTATCAATCATGGCAAAGAGATTCTCATCAGGTGTATCACGCCCGCATTGATCTCCGGTTGACAAAATAAATCGTCCGTTTTCGGCTGCTAAATCAATCGCGTTTTTAGAAGCACGAACTACATCATCAACAGAACCATTTAGCATGACATTTGTAGTGTGAAGGTTTCCCTTGAGCACAAGTTTATCTCCATATTTCATCTTCAGTTCTCGCAAGTCGCAGTCACCCATCGGTGGTACTTCTAACGGGTCAATGACTGTCAGATCTGTTTCTTCATATGCTATTTTAACTAACTCACGTTCAGGACCGCAGCTATGAATGTGAGATGGAATACCATGAGATCTGCAAAGTGCTGTTACTTTTTTTACAATTGGTAACCCTAGTTCACGGAAGGTTTGCGGCGTCTGAAACACCAAAGTTCCTGAAGCACCCGTACAAATGAAATCTGGCCTGACAGATAATGACATTAATTTATTAAAGCGCTTCTCGACTGATTCTAACAAATTATCACGCTTTTCATAAAACTTATGAGGATTATCCGCGAAGTCGTAAATATCGTTTTGGTTATTTATTAGTAACGATGTGCCGCAAGACACGCCAACTAATCCATGATCACCCATTTCTTTTTTTACAAGCCTCAATAAGTCTTCACCTGTAGGCCAGACCACTTTATCTTCAACCTGCTTATAGCTCGCGGGCTCGGTAGGAAGACCTATCGATTGGGG
>SLMY01000248.1 GCA_007133255.1 Clostridiales bacterium | reverse complement strand
CTTTTTCAGCCTTGAGCCTGGTCCTTTATCTGGCAGGTCAGACATCTGTCAATCCGCTTTTCTCACTATTGAGCGGCAGTTTTTTATTCGCAGCTGTTTTCATGGCTACAGATCCTATATCAGGTCCGAAGCAAGACCCGTCACGATTTGTTTATGGCGCGCTGATCGGTCTGCTGGTGTTTGTGATCAGAAACTACTCGCTTTTCGAGGAAGGCACAACCTTTGCTATTCTGATCGCAAACGCGTTTGTACCGCTGCTTGACCGTCATGTCAGAACGTGGAAAGCAAGAAAGCAGGTGAGCACATGAAGGATAATCCGTTTTATACAATAGCGTTCATGCTGATCGTGAGTGCTGTGTTCGCGTTAATGCTCAGCTTGACCAACGAGATTTACCTGCCCCGGATTGAAGCTAATGAGCTTCTTGAAGACAGACGAGCGGTGCTGTATGTCTTTGAGCTTGATACAGAGGGTGAAGCAGAAGAGGTGCTTGACCGGTTTGAATCACATGTTGAAGAGCAGACGATCGCCGACATCCAGCTATATGTGCATCTTGAGGGTGATGAGGTGCTGGCTTACGCTGTTCCCTTCACTGGTTCAGGGCTATGGGGCACCATGAACGGGTACTTGGGCATCAGCCCGGATATCACACAGGTTACCGGCCTGATCTTCACTGAACACAATGAAACCCCCGGACTGGGCGGCCGGATTGATGAACTAGACTATCTGGAGCAGTTCAGAGGGATTGATATCCGGGAAGAAACAACTCTGGCCTACGGTTCAGACGGCGGTGATCAGCTCGACGCTATTACCGGCGCGACCGGAACGTCCAACGCGGTTCTGAATATCCTGAATGACCTGCTTGATGAAACAATCAGTGAACTGGAGGTGGCGCTCAATGGCTGAAACGGTCCGCAGTGTAATGGCACGCAACACATGGAAAGAAAATCAGGTCCTGCGCCAGATTCTGGGCATCTGTTCAGCCCTGGCTGTTACCAACCTGATGATGAACTCACTGGTGATGGGACTGGGGCTGATGTTTGTCACAAGCTTATCGAGTCTGACAATCTCTTTGTTGAGAAACCTCATTCCTCACCGTATCCGCATGATCGTGATGACCCTGATTATCGCTTCTTATGTGATCCTGGTTGACATTTTTCTCAAAGCCAATCTGCCGGAGATCAGCAAAGCGCTGGGTCCGTATGTTGGCCTGATTATCACGAACTGTATTATTATGGGAAGAGCCGAAGCGTTCGCGCAGAAAAACCCGCCGCTCCTATCCATGCTCGACGGGTTCTTTGCCGGAATCGGCTATACGCTCGTTTTGCTGATCATCTCGTTTTTTCGTGAGTTTCTTGGTTTTGGCACCTTGTTTGGTTATGAGATACCTTTTGTCTCATTTGAGCCCTGGACTATTATGGTTATGCCGCCAGCAGCCTTTTTTATCATTGGTGTACTGATCTGGATATCATCCAATCTATTCGCGCCAAAAGGCAAGAAAAAGCCATAAGCGGGCAGAAAGGAGCCACTGATGTTTGATAACGCGATCAATCCAATGATTATATTTTTCGCCTCAATTCTGACCAGCAATATGATTTTGTCGAATTTTTTGGGTATGTGTTCGTATATATCCATATCGGGTGAGTATAAGACAGCGTCCGGTCTGGGGAAATCTGTAACACTTGTCATGCTGGTGACAACGCTGATTAATTACGCGGTCTATCACGTGATTATTGTTCCATTTGGTTTGGAATATCTGCAATATATCGTTTTCATTATGATTATCGCCGCTTCTGTCCAGATTATTGAAATGGCCATGGATCGCTACTTGCCTGACCTTCATGTGAAGCTGGGTATTTTTCTGCCGCTGATCACTGTGAACTGTGCCATCCTTGGTACAACACTGTTTATGGTTATTCGGGATTATAACCTGCTGCAGTCCGCTTTTTTCGGCTTCGGCAGCGGTCTGGGCTGGTGGCTGGCGATCAGTATGCTGGCGGCGATTCGTGAACAGATGGCCAAGACGAAACTGCCCAGAGGCCTGGCAGGTCCTGGAATTGCTTTTATCATCACCGGTATTATGGCAATTGCTTTCATTGGTTTTTCCGGCATATTCAATATTCAATGAGATAGGGGATGAACCATGGCTATTCTAACGACTGTTATCAGTATATCGATTATATCGGGAGCGCTGGCTCTGATCAGTGTTATCGCGGACGCTTTTTTAAATAATTACGGAGAATGTGAGATCAGCATCAACGATGGTGATAAGAAGCTGAAAGTAGACGGCGGGTCATCTTTGCTGTCATCTTTGTCAAGCCGGAAAATATATATCCCCTCCGCGTGCGGAGGGAAGGCAACCTGCGGACTTTGTAAACTACAGGTTATTTCCGGTGCCGGGCCGCTTTTGCCTACAGAAGAGCCCTACCTGACAGAGGAAGAAAGAGAGCAGGGATATAGATTGTCCTGCCAGATAAAAGTAAAAACAGATCTTGTTATTAAGATACCCGACGAGCTGTTCAATATTCGTGCCTTCGAGACGACAGTCGCGTCTATTACGCAGCTGACGCATGATATTAAAGGTCTCAAACTGACCTTGCCTGAAGGTGAGTCTATAAAATTCAAGGCAGGACAATATGTTCAATTACATACAAAACCGTACGCGAAAGTGAAGGAAAGTGTTTTCAGGGCATATTCCATCGCGTCAGTACCTTCAGAGCAGACCGCGGTTGAACTGATCGTCCGAAGAGTCCCGGATGGGGTTTGCACAAATTTTGTCCATGAAGCGTTGAATGAAGGAGACACGGTGACAATCAGCGGGCCTTTTGGTGAGTTTTATCTGCGTGGTGACTGTACAGAACTGGTTATGATCGCGGGTGGTTCAGGACTGGCTCCGATTCGATCTATTATTCTTCATGTTCTGGAAAAAGAGCTTGACTTGAACATTCACTTTTTCTTTGGAGCTGTGACAAAGAAAGATCTCTATTACCTGGACGAGATGGGAGAACTGGCAGATAAACACGAGAACTTTCATTTTGTACCGGCTTTATCCGCGCCTGAGCCATCGGATGAATGGGAGGGTGAAACAGGCCTGATCACCGAAGTGGTTGACCGTTATGTTGAGAACGCTGACGATAAAGAAGCATATCTGTGCGGCAGTCCGGGTATGATTAATGCGTGCCTTAATGTACTGGGTAAGAAGGGCTTTAAAGAAGATGTTATCTTCTTTGATAAATTTTAATTTCGCTGAACAGATCATAAGAGTAGGTTGGCAATCAGTTCGTCATTCACATTTGGCTGCTGCCTTGATCTTGATCAGGTGGCAGTAACCGATACCCCTGCAGGAGGCGCTTCATGAAACAGAATCCCGAAATACAGAAAATCCAGGAAAACATGCAGCCGGGCGCTTTTTCAGCAGAAGGCTTTCTGGGAGAAGACAGCCGGAATCTGGTTGATATTCTGCGTGAAGATAATGAGACAGTTCTGAAACTGGGATATCAGCATCAAGACATCGCGGCACGGATGCGTGAGCTGACTAAACTGGCTGAGCCTGGTTTGGGCAGGCCAGCTGATGCGGGGTCCGGTATGGTTTCATCTGATGATAACCGGGGGAAAATCCCCTGTCCCTTCAGAGACCGGTATTACGCGAACAAACGTAACACACAATTCATCAGTAAAAAGGACGGAACTGTCATTAACTGGACAGATCTGCATATTCATATGATAGAAGCACATGGTTTCTATGAAGGGAAAGGATCAAAACTTCGCCTTGATCCGGAAATCCTGAT
>SLMY01000025.1 GCA_007133255.1 Clostridiales bacterium | reverse complement strand
TCGAGTATTTTTCTGCGAAGTTTAGCTGAGAAGACCGGATCGTTTCCTGCCCAGGAAGTATCTTCCTGTATCAGTATCCAAAGCTGGGTGCCTGCGGGCATGGAAAGCGCGATGTCAAACATATTCATGACGGCCTTCTTGCGACCTGTTTCACCAGGAAAAACCTCGAGGGGACAGATATATTGATCCTGAGTCCGCCAGTGCTGCGTAAAGTTATTCTGATTCGGAACTTGTTGATGAAGCGGTGCCTGGTCCTGAAGCCAGGCGATCAGTCTCTGATGTAAATCCTCCATGGCTTGTTTATCCAGACTATTCAGATGGATATCGGGCTTATCTGATCGTACAAGCAGAGGGAAGAGTTTGCTTTTAGGTTTTCCCGCGTCAGACTCGAGTAAAAAATCGGCGACTTTGCTGATTGTTCCCATTTTTACCGGTATTTTACGATGATTATTTTTCCATTTGCTGACAAGAGAATGGTCAACGTGTAAAGCCGCGGCCATCTCTCTTCCCGTTATGTCTAATAACTGCATCAGCATAGCCAGTCGGCTGATCGGCTGAGTCATATATACACCTCCATGCTGTGCGAAACTGTTGTCCGTTCGTGCTGTATCTTTCCAGCTTCTGTATAGCTTCAATCATCTTCTGATCATCTTGAGAAGATAAACAGAATGTTTTTGCTTTGATCCAATTGATTGCCATCATCAATCAATCGGTTTTAACCCTGACTGAATCCGTTATTTAAAGACTATTCCTTTTTATCATATGATCATCAGATTAGACAATGCATATAAGAAAATTGTCATTGACAACTTGTTGACAGATTAATTGATGGAACTGGTCTGCGATTATCTGCCGCTTGAGGCATATTTTTCATCAGAGATTGAAACCACATCTGGTGATGCCAATGATGCCAAAAACTAAATCAGCGCCGTTAACGGGTTGTTCCTCAGGAGCTTCAAAAAAAGGGTGATCCATGTTAGAATAAGGGCGGTTTCGATAAATACTGTTTTGATGGTCAGGACGTGAAGTTCTGGCAATGTTTTTAATAACAGAACAGCAGTTTTGACAACAGAGGTGATTGCGAAATGGATGCTTCTTTCAAGCAGAAAATGGATAATATTATAAAAAAGTTAAACACGAGTAAAACGAGGATCTGGCTGGTTCGCGTACTGGCTCTGGTTATTGTGACGGTCTTATCATTCATGGCCTGGCCCGCGTTTTTTGAGGAAGAATGGGTGGACCCCAGTGGTGTAGGTGATTATCTGCCCATGCGTCTTCGTCAGGGAGATTATTTTGTGCAGCCTTTCACACCTGAAAGAGAAGGCTTTTCTGAAATCAGGCTTTCTTTTGATCCGCCGGTGAGAATTGAACAGCCGGATGAACTGAGGATGACTTTATCAGTTCTTCATCCAGACAGACAGGAAGCAGCTTTCACTGTTGAACTGTCTGGCACTGATATCCATCCTTATAGCAGTACCGTTATACCCGTTTCGTTCAGTGATTATGATCCAGGCGAAGTTCTGGAATTTCACTTAACCATGGATCAGATTCAGGAAGAGCAATTACTTTCGGTTCACACAATCAATGTTTCACAGAACCGGCTGGTGGCCAATGGAGAGCGAAAAGGCGTGGCGATTGCCATGATTCTGACCTATACCCGGTTTAACACGGGAGGTTTACTGGCGGCGATCGGACTCCTGCTGGCGGTGGCTGCGCTCTTGTTTATGCCTTTGCAGGCTGCCAAAAAAGTCTTTGCCAGATATCCGCTCCTGCCGATGCTTATGGCTCCTGCTCTTCAACTGCTGATTCTTGAATTGCTTAATACACTCAATACTGATATCATGCTGCCTGGTGTGCTGATTGTCCTTAGCTATCTTGTCTTGTTGCTTGTCCAGGTTTTGATTACCGCGCTGGTAAAAAATGATCGCCTGTCTTTTTATCTTTCTGGAATTCTGGTCAGCGGTCTGGGGATCGCTAACCATATGAAACAGTTTTTCAGGGGTGACCCTTTCTATGCCGGCGACATAATCTCGGTCAGAATGGTGATGGAAAGTGTTAATCAGCTCAGTTATGATGTCAGCGTCCGTTTTTTACTCGCTGTTTTCGTGATGATGATTTATCTGATCCTGTTTTTTCATGCCCGCCGCCAGTCACTGATCAGTTTCTGGCCGCTTCGTGTTGGGTTCAGCACAGGGGCTGTTATTTTATTACTTCTATTCTCTAACTACATAATCTTAAATGACACACTAATGATTACACAGTTTAATGTATCACGTTATCCCTGGAATCAGATGATGAATTACGGACAGAATGGTTTCGTAGTGCCCTTTGTCAACAGTGTGCGTGATGTTTTTATCCCCCAGCCAAGAGTGCCTGAGCCAATCGCCGAGGACTTTTATCTGGTGCCGCAGCAGCGCATGGAACCGAAGCCGGAAAGTCCTAACATTATCGTTGTCATGAACGAATCATATACTGATTTCAATAACATTCAGCCGATTAACACGAGTGAACCAGTCATGCCTTATTTTGACGAACTGCGCCGGGACAGCAGGACCCGCAGCGGCTATGTTCTGACGCCGGTGTTTGGCGGCGGTACCTGTAATACGGAATTTGAGTATCTTATGGGAGGGTCAATGCTGTTCTTCCACGATTCCAGTGTTCCTTATCTGTCCTATTTCCGGAGACCTGTTCATTCCATCGCGGATCTTCTCAGCCAGCAGGGTTACAAAAACATCGCGATACATTCATATATTCGCTCATTCTGGAATCGCCAGACAGTTTATCCGGCAATGGGCTTTGACAAGTTTATTAGTCTTGAAGACTTTCCGGAATATGACCCGTTACCTAATTTTGTCAGTGATCAGGTTCATTACGAACAGATTGTTGAACAGATGCAGCAGAAAGATGAAGATGAACGGCTGTTTATCTTCAATGTCACCATGCAGAATCATTTCCCGTACTATAGTACCGAAGAAAGCCACTCGAAATTGAATTATCATATCAAGCTGCCGGAATTTGCTGACGCAGAATCAGTCGAGCTATATTTGAGTATGCTGCGAGAGTCAGATGACGCGTTGCGGTATCTGGTTTCTTATCTGGAGACACTTGATGAACCAACACTGCTTTTGTTCTTTGGCGATCATCTGCCGGGTAATAATAATTATTTTGATTCGTTTTATGAATCTTTATTTGGCAAGACAATTGCTGATCTCGATTTGCATGAAATGCGCAAGTTGTATGAAACGCCTTATTTGTTCTGGGCAAACTATGATTTGCCGGATCTGCGCCTTGAACCTCTTCCAGATGATGATGAACCCTTGACGAGTCCGAATTTTCTGGGACTTATGACGCTCGAGCTGGCAGGTGTGGATCAGTCACCTTATTTTGAGTATGTAGATACCGTTAATGAGACTGTCAAGGCAATGAGTACAACTATGCTTGTGATGAATAACGGCCGTATTTATGATCGTGACAGCATACCTCAGTCTATTGTCAGGCAGCTTGACCGTTATCGGGCGTATCAATATGACAATGTCATTAAGCCATTGGAACCGTAATAAGACAAAAATAGACTAAATCAAGCATTGAAAACCGGTTTAACCGGTGTAGTCGGATGTATACCCGAAGCAAGACACTGCAGGATATAAGACCCGTAAAGCGCAATTTTAAATTGCTGCTTTCCGGGTTACTTCTATTAGGCTGTGCTTAACATCTGATGGAGTAAACTGAAAAATCATAAAAATTAATATAGATAAGTTGTTTAACAAAATAAGTAATAATTACAATATCCAATTA
>SLMY01000023.1 GCA_007133255.1 Clostridiales bacterium | reverse complement strand
GGTAAAGTCACCCATCCCAGAACATGAGATTCAGGACCACTCAGCGCTCGATAATGGTCTCGGAACTCATCATACAGTTCGCCCTGAGGTTCATTAAACAGCCCAAACCCGAAATCAGTATCAAACAAAAGCCAGCGCCAGCGTCCGTCTTGATGCAAGATATCCAATCTGGTTGATTCCGGCCGTACTCGCCAGTAGTCAATATTATTCTGAGGCCAGTCGTAATTGCCAAAGTAAATGTTGGCCGTAAAATAATCAATAAAATTCTGGATATCAATTTGTTCTGCGACCTGGCGGTAGTTTTCATCAATCGATAAATCGTTTTCCTCAGCAAAATCGCGCATATCCAGGTAGCTCATACGATCGTCATCTGACCCGTATTTGAGAGTGCCGCTGCCGGACAAAATGGCCAGGTCCTCTTCTTGCACATCATGATGATTGGCCAGATAATCCAGGTCAATTCGTTCCCGGATATTATGAATTCCCCAGTATTCACCGTTGATAAAAAGGATGGCCGGGCGAAAAGCCTGCGTTTGTAAAGTATCCAGATGAGCGACCAGGCCTTGCATGAAACCATCCCGCAACATTGTTCGTCTCCAGTCATTGCCAGAATTACGCAAAACCAGGGTGCTGAATTCTGTTAATGGTTCGCCGCTCCCAGTTTTTTGCAGTCCGGGAAAGATTTCATAGTTAAAGCTTCCTGCGGCATCATATTCTTTTCTGGCATAAAGCCTTAATGATTTCTGAGCGTAATTGCGAGTCACTCCGCCATGTATGCGAACACCAATATTTTGCTGAAACGCAAGTGAACCGTCAGTATCATAAAACTCCAGGTGGGCCGGGCGCTCCCATTTATATCCTCGTTCTAAAGCATTTTCTTGTGTATAGATACCAAAAGAGGAATCGAAGAAATGGGCTTCTTCAACGGATAAAGACAGCACCGGCATCGTGTATCGCTCATCGGCCAGCGGATCGATAAAAAAGGTTTTGGTGCTTACAGGACTGGTACTGCCATCTGGCAGCAAAGCAATAGCCCGAACCACTGTCCCTTTAAAAACAGGATCCGGCGGCGGTGTAAAGTCTTCAGTTGTTGGTAATGCTGAAAAATAGTTGGGCTCCTGTTCCCTGTTCTCCATTCTCAGCGGCTTTTCATATCGAGCTGATGTTTCCGTAGGCAGTGAACCGTCCAGCGTATATAAGATCGTTGAATCCGGCTCGGGGTGGGTTATTTCCAGAAAAAACGGCTGATCATAAAACCCGCCCTGACTCGTAAAAGATAGATCAGCAGCAGCTTGTGAAGAAGGCGGTAAAAGAATCGGATAACGGCTGGACACATTCTCCCAGAACGGCCTGATCGGAGCCGTCGGATCCTCCGGGCAATCGGTCAGCAGTTCATTTTCCAGCAGATTGACCTCGGCATACCGGTCCGTGTCCGGTTGATCCTGCAAAGCCCCACCAGCCATCAGTCCAGCCAGAACAGTCGTGTCCGCGATGCCGCAATTGCGAAGATTCAACCGATTCAGCTGTACCATCTGCTCCAGAACTCCGATCGAATCAGCGACGTGGACATTGCGCAATATCAATGTCTCTAAACAAACCAGATTGCTCAGAGCAGATACAGACTCAATCTGCACGTTTGAGTGAAGATTAAGATACTGCAGGCGGTTCATACCAGCCAGCGGTTCAATAGACATGATATCATTATCGCGCAAGTTCAGATATTCCAGTACATGCATGTTCCTCAACGGCTTTATATCCTGGACTTTGTTGCCGCGCAGGTCGAGCTTGCGCATACCAGTAAGCCTGCCCAGAGGTGTGATATTCTCTACACGGTTATTGCGCAGATTCAACTCAACTAGCTTGGTCAGGTTGGCGACCGGTGAAAGATTACTGACCTGGTTGTCTTCAAGATCAAGCAAAACCAGATTGCTCAAATACTGCAGCCCGACCAGACTGGCAATATTCCTTTCAGCTGCATTTATTTCGCTTATCGTCAATAAATCTGTAACATTAATCGGTTCATCCGGCTGATCAAGCTTTTCCCGGATGACAGCTTCAAGGTTCTCGTCTTCAAAAACTGCGACTGGATTGTCCCATGATGCCATAGCTAACAAACTGAATAGCAAAGCAAGGCAAATCAAGAAGGCCGTTATTATCTTCCTAAGTGATTGTCTTTCCCACATTAATTTATCACTCCAGTTTACCTAATCACAACAATAACTTTGCTGGCCATGCTGAATGCCTAATACAGATTCGTAAGAATCCAGACATTGGAGACGCGCATTGACATCTTATGCACAGTATAATAACTCAGGCCTCGTAGGGTTTGCAGAGTATTTCCAGAATTCTCGTCTCCTTGATTTTACGGGCATAAGCCGGTTTAATCACAATCGCGGTATCACAGCCATGATCTGATCCGGCAAGAGCCAGAATCGTCTCACCTGCCATGACCAGTCCTGCTTCAGCAGCCATGACTGAAACCTCAACCGCCACCTTCATCCCCTGGGAAAAACAGCGAAGGGTATCAGCCATGATGGCACCGGGTGTGTGTTCTTCGTAATACCCTTCAGCCACACCATCAGAAAGACCATGTTGACCCGTCAGCACCTTAACACCGGCTGCTTCAACCTGCTGCTTCTCATCGTCTGTTATATACCAGCCAAGATCACTAAAAGAAGGTGAGATGGTCACAGCAGTGAGGCTGATATCAGTTTCTTTAAAAACACGAGCTGCCTCCAGCGCGGTATAACCATGCGATGAGGCCATCACGACTTTGCTGATCCCAAGCTTGAGCGCTCGCTCACGGGCCAGGACTAATGTTTCTTCTGTGTTCTGTTTACCAGGTTTGTCGAAATACGTTGTACTCAGTTTCATGTTGAACCTCCATTGATGGGTACCAGGTACTAAAAGGGAAACAAGTGTGAATGCAGCCTGTAAATGGCCTGATAGTGGCTATTCCCAGCTGGTGAAGAGCGCTTCTTCCGAAAGGGTACCTGGTACCAGATACGGAAATCGCGGCCTATCCCAAGCCGGCATCTGATCATGCTGCTGCCAGATCAGACTCTTTCCAGGATGCTGCGGGCTGCCGCGACGCCGCTGGCGCCGGCCTGGGAAAGGCCGCGGGTTATACCGGCTCCGTCGCCTACCGCGTACATGTTAGTCAGTGGTGTCTCAAGTTCTGCACTGAGCTCAAGGCGTGAGCTGTAGAATTTCACTTCCACACCATACAGCAGTGTGTCGTGATTAGCGGTACCTGGCGCCAGTTTATCAAGGGTTTCAATCATGTCAATGATATTGTCGAGATGCCGTTTTGGCAATACCAGGCTTAAGTCACCGGGAGTCGCGTCGAGTGTAGGACGCACAAAGCTTTGCTCCAGCCGATGCTGGTTCGAGCGCCGGCCGTCAAGCAGGTCACCAAACCGCTGCACGATCACACCGCCGCCCAGCATATTAGACAGCGAGGCGATGCGTTTGCCATACTGGTACGGCTCGCGGAAAGGTGATGTAAAACGGTTGCTGACCAGCAGCGCGAAGTTCGTGTTCTCACTGCGCAGCGCCGGGTCTGTATAACTGTGCCCGTTTACTGTTATAATACCGTCGGTATTCTCAGTGACAACGTGTCCGTAAGGATTCATGCAGAAGGTTCGAACTACATCTTTGTAAAGCTTCGTCCGGTAATGCAGCTTCGCTTCATAGACCGCGTCTGTAATATCACGGAAAACGATGGCCGGCAGTTCCACCCTCACACCGATATCAACCTGGTTGTTGATCATCTTCAGTTTCAGTTTCTTGCACT
>SLMY01000154.1 GCA_007133255.1 Clostridiales bacterium | reverse complement strand
CTTCCGCACGTAGCCACAAATGGACATAATCATGTCCTTGTTGTATAGATAATCTGATCAAACCACATGATTGACCCTTGCTGTTTATTCATCTTCTGATGACAGGTCATCATTTTCAGCAGCAGTCTTAGTGGTAATTTTCGCGAATGTGTCTTTGTCAGAAGGTTCATCAGAATCAGCAGCTAAACTGCCATCTTCATCGAGTCGTCCTTCACTGAATCCGGCGGCACCAAGATTTTCATCTACAGAGATTGTACCCATCAGTTCGTCAAGCTTACTTTGATCAATCTCAGGCATCTCAACAACTTCTTCCTCTGAGTCCTTAATATCGATCAACTGGTTTTCCTCTGAAAAGACACGAACATCCAGTGCCAGGCTCTGTAATTCCTTAACCAGCACTTTGAACGATTCAGGCACACCAGCTTCAGGAACACTCTCACCCTTAACAATGGCCTCGTAGGTTTTTGTCCGTCCGGATATGTCATCGGATTTGACGGTCAGGATCTCCTGGAGCGTATAGCTGGCGCCGTACGCTTCAAGTGCCCATACTTCCATCTCTCCGAAACGCTGTCCGCCAAACTGAGCCTTACCGCCCAGAGGCTGCTGTGTAACCAGAGAATAAGGGCCAATTGACCGGGCATGAATTTTATCATCAACCAGATGCAGCAGTTTCAGATAATACATCATGCCAACTGTTATACGATTTTCAAAAGGTTCACCGGTTCGTCCGTCGAACAGAATCGTTTTGCCATCGGCGTCGAGATCAGCTAGTTTGAAAGCTTCAACAACGTCGGCTTCGGTCGCGCCGTCAAAAACCGGTGTTGCAACTTTCCAGCCAAGCACCTTCGCCGCTCTGCCCAGATGCACTTCAAGCAGCTGACCAATATTCATTCGCGAAGGAACACCCAGCGGATTGAGTACAATGTCAAGAGGGGTGCCATCCGGCATAAAGGGCATGTCTTCTTCTGGCAATATCCGTGAGATAACACCTTTATTACCATGGCGTCCAGCCATTTTATCCCCTACAGATATTTTTCTTTTCTGCGCGATATAGACTCGAACCAGCTCATTCACACCGTGTTTCAGGTCATCATCGTTTTCACGCGTGAAGACTTTTACATCAACCACAATACCTGATTCACCATGCGGGATTCTAACGGAGGTATCACGCACCTCACGAATTTTCTCGCCGAATATAGCACGATAAAGGCGTTCTTCAGCTGTCAGCTCAGTTTCACCTTTTGGTGTAACTTTACCAACAATGATATCACCTGCGTAGACTTCAGCACCAACCCGGATGATGCCATCCTCATCAAGATCTTTCAGCGCTTCATCACCGACATTTGGAATCTCACGTGTGATCTCCTCAGGCCCCAGCTTTGTATCTCTTGCTTCACACTCATACTCCTCGATATGGATCGATGTATAAACGTCTTCTCGCACGAGTCGCTCACTGATGAGAACAGCATCCTCATAGTTATAACCTTCCCAGGTCATAAAGCCTATCAGAGCGTTGCGGCCAAGAGCGATCTCACCCTGGTCAGTTGAAGGACCATCGGCAATAATGTCACCGGCTTTTACTTTTTCACCTTTGCTTACGAGTGGTCTTTGGTTAATACATGTACCTTGATTTGATCGTTGATATTTAACCAGGTTATAGATATCAGCATCGGCATGCGGCCCTTTTTTGACGATAATCCGTGACGCGCCGACATATTCAACTGTTCCGTCGTTTTTCGCGACGACACAGACACCTGAATCTTTCGCGGCGCGATGTTCCATACCGGTACCAATGATAGGCGCTTCGGTTTTAATCAGCGGAACAGCCTGGCGCTGCATGTTAGATCCCATCAGGGCACGGTTCGCGTCATCGTTACCAAGGAAGGGAATCAGCGCGGTGGCGACAGACACCAGCTGTTTCGGGCTGACATCCATCAGGTCAACCTGCGGTGGATCAACTTCAAGAAATTTATCCAGATAACGGCAGACGATCTTCTTATCTAAAAAATGACCTTGTTCATCGAGCGGCTCATTGGCCTGCGCGATGTAATAATAGTCCTCTTCATCAGCTGTCATATACTTGACTTCAGCCGTCACGATCCCTTTTTCCTTGTCATATACACGATAAGGGGTCTCGATAAAGCCATAGCGGTTAGTGCGGCCATAAGTCGCCAGAGAATTGATCAGGCCGATATTAGGGCCTTCAGGTGTCTCAATCGGGCACATGCGGCCATAATGGGATGAATGAACATCACGCACTTCAAAATTCGCTCTTTCGCGGGATAAACCACCTGGCCCCAGTGCTGACAGACGTCTTTTATGCGTCAGTTCAGCCAGCGGGTTAGGCTGGTCCATAAACTGCGACAGCTGACTGGATCCGAAAAACTCTTTAACAGCCGCACTGACAGGACGTGTGTTAACAATCATCTGAGGCGTCGCGTTTTCCATATCAGCCAGAGTACCCATGCGTTCACGGACAACACGTTCCATCCTTGAAAAACCGACTCGAATCTGATTTTGCAGCAACTCACCAACAGATCTGATACGGCGGTTGCCAAGATGATCGATATCATCTTTATGGCCAATACCATATTCAAGACCAATCAAGTAACTGACAGAAGCGACAATATCTTCAACCGTCAGATGTTTTGGCATCAGAGTGCTCACTTGATCCATCAGCAGCTCTTTAAGTCTTGCCACCGGGTCTTTACCTGTTTTCGCTTCACTGATTATGTCACGAAGCACAGTTGTACGGACTTGTTCTGTTACGCCCAGGCGGACAGCGTCAAAGTCATCGCCCAGTTCTTTTTCATCAAAGAAGCGGCGTATGTAGTTGTTAGGATCAACACGATTGTTGCCTATGATTTTAAGTTTATTCTCAAGTTGTGTGATTTGCTCACCAACGACTTTAATCGGATAAACGTATATTTCGTTGATACCGGCAGCCTGAATGGCCAGCGCGATATTCTTTGTGATCATTTCACCCGCTGCCACCAGCAGCTCACCATTTTCATCAACAACATTATCAGCGGCTTTATGGCCGGTGAGTCTTGATGACAAGGAAAGCTTCTTGTTGACTTTATAAATACCCACACGAGCAAGATCATATCGCTTCGGATCAAAAAACATATTGTTCAGAAGACTTTCCGCGCCTTCTACAGAAACCGGCTCACCGGGACGAAGTTTTTTATAAAGCTCCTGCAAGCCTTCTTCACGATTTCGGCAGCCGTCTTTCAGCATCGTCTGAATCAGGCTGTTTTCCTCACCAAATGTCTCAAGCAGCTGGTCATTCGTACCAAACCCCAGCGAACGCAGGAAAATAGTCAAATGAAACTTACGAGTCCGATCAACACGTACCCATAAGAGGTCATTCGAGTCAGTCTCATATTCCAGCCAGGCACCCCTGTTTGGAATCATCTGAGAAAAATATATCTCTTTCTCATTTTTATCCAGATTGATATCAAAATAAGCACCTGGAGAGCGGACAAGCTGACTGATAATGACTCGCTCAGCACCATTTATGATAAAGGTACCGTTTTCCGTCATGATGGGAAATTCGCCAATATAAATATGCTGATCTTTGAGAATATCGTCTTTCTTATTATGAAGTCTCACCTTAACGCGAAGCGGTGAAGCATAATTGGCATCACGCTCTTTACATTCTTCAATTGGATAGGTCGGGCTTTCAACATCAAACTCTTTGTCAATGAAAGACAGCTCAATATCACCTGAATAGTCTGTAATCGGTGAAACATCACGCAACACTTCCATCAGACCTTCATCAAGAAACCACTGGT
>SLMY01000092.1 GCA_007133255.1 Clostridiales bacterium | reverse complement strand
GTTTTTTAAGTCGCTCGCTATATGGCATTAATAACGCCAAAGCCCGCCTTCGCGGTCTTGAGCGTGTGCCGGAAAACGAGAGGGATGAACGCTGGCAGGAAAACTATATTTTGCAAGAAGAGCTGATTGAAGGATACGACCAAGTGATCATCTCGAAGAATTTTGAAGCTTTTATACAGCTTGAAACACAGGCTGTTGAGAGTAACCCTGATTTATCCAATGAGGACAAACGGCGGGAGATTGATCGCCTGCTTCTTTGGCAGCAGCTGGACCCAAGCGGAGGACTTGATCCTGAATCGAACATTTATCAGATTAATAATCTTGTCAGCGAAGTTGATAATCTCAGACGTTCACTTGAAGATTACATTGATTATACAGGGCAGATGGGTCCGCCGATTCCGCTGACACCAGAGCGGTATGATGATCTTGAAAACCAGCTGGCTGTGCTCATGTACCAGATTGAGCATGATCTTGTCAGCTTTGATTACGGGGGGTCGTTCGCGGGCATGGCTATTGAAAGCATGCTTAGTTTTGGCGCCTTTATGATAGTTCTGATGATTCTGATCCTGGCAGGCGGTGCTATCTCACAAGAGATCGCCACCGGTTCGATAAAATCACTGATTATTTCACCAGCAAAAAGGTGGAAAATATTTACTGCTAAGGTCATGTCCCTTGTGACCGTCAGCTTCGCTGCAGTACTTGTTTTGTACATGGTTAGTATCCTGGCACATGGCCTCTTATTTGGATTTTCTTCTGGAAATCCTTATATCTACGCCGTATCAGGACGTGCCGATTCTATTGGGTTTCATCTTTTTCAGTTGGCTGCCCTGATGGTGAGGTGGATTGACATACTGGTATTTCTGGCCTTCGCGCTGATGCTATCCGTTATGACACGTAATACAGCTGCCGCTGTAGGTGTTTCAATGGCCGCGTTTTTTGGCAACAGCATTGTGCAGCCCTTTCTGATGTTCCTGCCGCGTGCTGAATGGACCAAATTTCTTCCGTTCGATCATATTGGTCTTGTTGACCGATTCTTCCCGTTCAGAGAAACTACGATGTCTATGGGGGCTGGTGTTTTTGGCATGGCCGGTGGTCCGCAGCCAAGTTTATTATTTTCTATTGTCTATCTGGCTGTACTCGTATTCTGCCTGATTTATATTGGCCTTGATTCATTTAACAGGCGTGACATTAAATAGCAATTAAAAGAAACTGAGGTGATTTTCAGATGACTGATAATAAAATGCTTCCTGAAGAATTAATGCTGGAACTCAAAAAATGGGCTGTGATTGGCGCTAACCAGAACCCGGAGAAATTCGGTAATATGATCTATAACAAGTTAAAACGAAAAGGATATACGGTTTACCCGGTGAATCCTGTTTACAAAGATATCGACGGCGATCCCTGCTACGCGTCGCTGGCTGATCTGCCAGAGATACCAGAAGTTCTCAATATGGTAGTGTCACCTAAGCGAACTAAACTGTTTCTCCAGGAAGCACACAAGCTGGGTATCAAAAATATCTGGCTTCAGCCAGGCACATATGATGATGAAGTACTGGCGATGCTGAAGGAATTCGATATGAACGCTGTACAGGCTTGTGTACTGGTCGCGACACGGTAAATGATCCTGTTTACGCCAGTTCTCAGCGAAGACGCCGCAGAATATGATTAGCGTCGGCCTGGCTCATTACCGGGAAGTTCAGGTACAGCCCGTCAGTGCCATAGCGCTTAATTAGTTTTTCAGCACCCGCCAGCCAATCTTGCGCGTTGCCGTCATAAAGCATGATCCAGAGCGCTTTACCGGCTTCTTTTACCTGGTCATAAATTGGCAGCCAGCGATCATGCGCGCCATCTGGCTGGGCAGCACCGCAGGTCCACTGTAGGGCGTCCAGTTCTTTAATTTTCATAAGCGCCGGTACATGCTTGATCGCGTCCGGTCCGTCAAGATGATAAAGCGACTGGTCAAGCTGACGGCATTGGCTTCGCAGAGACGGCACAACAAACTCATTAAACTGGGCAGGTGACAGTAAGGCTGAAAAATCACATTGCAGCTTAGCCGTCCGTCCGTACCCCCAAATATTAAAGGCGGTAAAACTGTTGCTGCCCTGCCAGGAAACAAGATCATAGAATTGCTCAAAATGTTTAAAATAAACCGAGTCAACTTCAGTTAATTTTTGTTTTATCAGGTCAGGCGCGTCAATCATATCATAAATCAGCTCTTGAGAATCACGAAGCGCTGCCAGCGTGTCCAGGTTTTCGATCAGATCCGGCATATTGAGCAGCCAGTCATCACCAACAATGGATCGTGCCTGCCGGAACATCTCAATGTGGCGCTTTAACCAGGCGTTATTTGGATTATATTTCAGAACAGGCCACTGGCTTATGTCGGTCACGCAGGGGTTATACCAGACAGTATCCCAGGCAAAACCAGGTTCCGAACCAAGATAAAGCGCGAGCGAACCTGGGCCCAGATCTAAACTGACCTGGGGATAAGCTTCGGCCATCAGCTGATGCTGGCGGTAGAAGTTTCGCCGCCGCAAGATGATTTCAGGAACATCCAGATATTGTTCAGCCGGTTCACTGAATTTTTTTTCTGTTTCGAGCGGTTCTGCTGGTTCATCAAGCCGCGCGATAAGATTAAGCAGCGGTGAATTGGTATTGCCGCGTTGCCACCAGTTATCAAAACGCTGCCTGATTTCTGACCAGCCTATTGTCGATAAGGTTTGCATGAACTGCCTCCAGTTTGTCCTGATCTCATTTGAAAAATCATATGTGTTTATTATCTGTGATCTTGGGTGATACGCCTGCACGCAGCACTTCCGCTTTACCGACCACAATCATTAATTCAATGACAACTTAAAGTATAGCTGCCAGATTGCCCTTGTTCAAGCTATCTGGTTCTTATAAATCAAATTGACGCATTAACACTGTCAGGTTTTTCAGCTTTAAGCAGCCAGAAAGCGATTACAACAAGGACCGCAAGCAAGGCTACGCTGATACCAAACCCTGCTTTAAACCCGGCATAATCAGCTGTAAAACCGGTGAGCCAGGGAACACTCATCGCGCCAACGGCCATGGCGACTGAAAGCAGGCTGGCGATTGTACCGCTATAAGCAGGGAAATGGCGGCTGGCCAGAGCCATGCCGGTTGGATGCAGTCCTGAAAAGAACAGACCAGCAAAAAAGACGCCGGTCGCGATTAAAAACGGATGTGAGAAATAAATGGCCATCGGATAAAAAACCAGGCTGCCGACAGCACAAATAAGGATAACTTTCGCATAGCCAATCCGTTCTGATAGTATGCCGCAGGCAAATCTGCCCAGCGCCAGGCCAAGATAGAAAATTGAAACCATACTGGCTCCCAGCAGCAAAGGGAAATCAACTGTGTCCAGATAAGTGTTAATCCAACTGACCAGGCTGGTCGCGGTACCATTGTATAAAAAAGAGACTAGAAATAACATAAGTAGTGTTGGACTAAGAAGCATTGCCGCGGATTTTAACGAGGGTTTTCCATGTTCTCTGCGTTTGGCAGAAGGTGCGGGGAATTTTGTGAAAACGATGATAATCGTATAAGTGAACCAGACCAGACTACTGCCAAAAAAGATAGCCCGCCAGCCAGCGTGTGAGGTTAAAATTACTGCTGCCACGAGAGGGCCTGTCATAGCACCAATACTATAGAGGCCATGAAGCATATTCAAGGCCATTGCGCGTTTCTCACTGTTGACATCGGCAATAACAGCATTAATGAGCGGATTTAAGGCTCAAATTGAAAAACCTGCCAGCGTGAAAAATAAAACAATC
>SLMY01000087.1 GCA_007133255.1 Clostridiales bacterium | reverse complement strand
GGAACCCGAACCGAGATGAAAAACATGAATTCGTTCAAGGCGATCGGACGGGCGATCGCCCATGAAGCACAAAGACAGATAGACCTTCTGAATGAAGGCGGGACGATTCTTCAGGAAACGCGGCGCTGGGATGAGAATAAGGAAATGAGTGTCGCGATGCGTTCCAAAGAAAATGCCCAGGACTACCGGTATTTTCCCGATCCGGACCTGCCGTCAGTGAAACTGGACAGTGAATGGATTGAACGTGTCAGGGAAAACCTGCCGGAAAGGCCTGAGCAGAAGGTTAGCCGCTATCAGCAGGAATGGCAGTTGTCGGCCTATGAAGCGGAGCAGTTGACAGATGAGCCCTTTCTGGCCGATCTGCTGGAAAAAACGATTATCTGCGGCGCGAAACCGGCCGATGTCTCAAGCTGGATTCTGGGCGAGTGGCTGCAGGCCTGCCGTTCCGGGAACTGTGACGCATCTGATTTAAATGTGCAGCCGGAAGCACTGGCAAAGCTTTTGGAAATGGTCAGGCAAAAGCTGATTACCCGGACCACGGCCAGAGATGTTTTCACGCAAATGATTGATCGGCAGGTTGACCCGCAGACCTATGTCCGCGAGCATGGGCTCGCGATGGTTAATGACCTTGATGATCTGAAACAGATGGTCGCGTCTGTACTGGCAGAGTCTGAGCGATCGGTAAAAGATTATCTTGCCGGAAAAGAAAAAGCGAAAACGTATCTGATTGGGCAAGTGATGCGAAAAAGCCGGGGCAAAGCGAATCCTGCCCACGTCAACAAACTGGTTGAACAGCAGCTCGAACAGTATCGTCAGCTCTAAGTCCTGCCCGGTTCTTTTTTGTGCCTGGACCAGTCAAGCCAGCGCTGTCTGTATATTTCCAGCGCTCTGGCAATCGGCAAGGCCTGAAGCTGCTGTTCGTCGGCCCAGAAATCCGCTGCCGGATCTTTTGGGGTGTCCTGATCACGATTGTAAGGCTGATCGATCAGAAACCCGTGCAGATACCATCTGATATGTGTAAAGACATGGCGATGCCGGCCAAGATCAATAATTCCGGCATCTGGAAATATCAATCGCAGCTGCCCGATGACCTGTTCAGGACTCATCTCGATTTGAACGGGATCATCCGGCGCAGGCTTGATCTGGAAGCTGACTTGATGATCAATCCTATTATGTTCATCTGTTTTTTGTTCATTCTTTGTGATTTTAAGCCAATCGAAACAGTATAGTCCGGCCAGAAGACCCTGGCCGGTTTTTTGATGAACCAGTACTCGGTCGCCCTTTGTCGTCAAAAGGACAATATGCTTTTCTTCACGCGGCAGGCGGCGCTGCCGGCTGACAGGGAAAAGGCTCACCCGGTTTGTTAAATAGGCCTGGCAAATACCTGACAGCGGACATATCTCACAATGAGGCGCGGCCGGCACGCATAAGGTAGCGCCCAGATCCATCAGCGCTTCATTGAAGTCGCCCGGCCGGTCAACTGGCATCAATTCCCGGATGAACGCTGTTACCTTCTTTCTGTTATGAGGTTTCTGGTTAGAAAGATGAGCGGCCGCCAGTCTGGCGCTGACCCGCACCACATTGCCGTCCACAGCAGGATAAGGCTGATTGAAGGCGATCGACATCAGAGCGCCGGCTGTGTATTCACCAATGCCCGGCAATTTCAGCAAAGCCTGATAGTTTTCTGGAAATTGCCCGCCATATTGCTCCGCGACAAGCCGCGCTGTTTTCAGCAAGTTTCGCGCCCGCGAATAATAACCCAGACCTTCCCACGCTTTAAGGATGTCCGTCTCAGCGGCTGCTGCCAGCGCTGAAAGTGTTGGCCAGGCTGTGATAAACCTATGATAGTAGGTTTTAACGGTTGTGACCTGCGTCTGCTGCAGCATAATCTCGGACAGCCAGATCAGGTAAGGATTTTTTGTACAGCGCCACGGCAGATCACGGCCGGCCGTGTCGTACCAGCTGAGCAAAAGAAGGCTAAGCTGTTTTTTATTATCTGACAGCCATAATTGAAGTGCCTGTTCTATTTGACTGTTAAGATCTGTTTCAGGATGATCGATCAAAATAAAAGTCCTTTCAGCAGCGAATTGTCTCTAGTTTACCTTAAAGTGCGGCTGTCTGAACAGATATAGAAAATATACTTGACAAACAGGCTGATTTTTCATACTATTAATTCATACTAAACCTAGTAATTAAGTATGATTATATCGAAAGGACGATTAATGATGATGAAAATCGCGAGTAATTTAACTGAACTGATCGGCAATACCCCCTTGCTGAAACTAAAAAAATATATGGAGAACAATACATTAGAAGCAGATCTGGTGGCAAAGCTTGAGTCTTTTAACCCTCTTTCCTCGGTAAAAGACAGAATTGGCAACGCGATGATAAAAGACGCTGAATTACATGGTCTTATTAACAAGAACACGGTTATTATTGAACCTACAAGTGGCAACACTGGTATCGCGCTGGCTTTCGCGGCGGCTGCCCGCGGCTACCGGCTGATTTTAATCATGCCGGATACAATGAGTGTAGAAAGAAGATCTTTGCTCAAAGCGCTGGGTGCTGAGCTTGTGCTGACCCCGGGCAGCAAAGGCATGACCGGAGCGATCGCGAAAGCTGAGGAAGTGGCAGCGCAGCATGAAGATTCCTTCATCCCGATGCAGTTCAAGAATCAGGCAAATCCTGCCATTCACAAAGCGACAACAGCGGAAGAGATCTGGCGTGATACCGATGGCAAAATTGATATTTTTGTTGCCGGTATTGGAACAGGCGGTACGATAACTGGTGTAGGTCAGTTTTTAAAAGATAAAGACAAGCGTATTCAGGTTGTCGCGGTTGAACCAGATGATTCACCTATCTTATCGGAAGGCAGAGCCGGACCTCACAAAATTCAGGGAATAGGCGCCGGCTTTATTCCTGAGATTCTCGATCGAGACGTTATTGATGAGATTGTTCGCGTCAGAAATGATCAGGCATTCGCCAGAGCAAGAGAAGTCGCGCTCGCGGAAGGCCTGCTGGTTGGCATTTCGTCCGGAGCGGCGTTGGAGGCGGCAACACAAGTCGCTGCCAGGCCGGAAAACAAAGGCAAGCTCGTTGTGGTTGTGCTGCCTGATTCCGGAGAACGCTATCTTTCAACCATCCTGTACCAGGACACTGATACCGTGAAATAAAATGAAACATTTATAGACCATGCATTAAATCATCATTTACTGATCTATCCTGATGACTGCGCGAACAAGGCCAGCCATCAGGATTTTTCTTTTGCCGGGACGCATCGGTTCATCCTGTTTCTTTCTGGCCGCGCTTGATTTGGTAATTTAGAAAGCACACGTTTCGATTGGGAAAAAGATGCAGCCAGACTAAAAATGCGTTATAATAACAGGCTGTAGACAGGCAGTCCTGGACGGGCTGCCTGATGCTTTGGCCCAGATCAGCAGGAGAGTGCCATGCCTCGCTTTTTTATTGAACAACCGGTCAGTCAGAACGCTTCGCGGCTTTCGATTACCGGAGATGATTTCCATCATATCCGCGATGTGCTTCGCCTGCGGCCGGGTACTGAGATAATAGTCTGTGACGGTCATCGCACCGATTATACCTGCAGGATCAGTCAGATCAGCGGTGATAAAGTTGAAGCCAGGATCATCGGCTGTCAGATCAACCAGGCAGAACCGCCCTATGAGGCGATCTTGTATCAGGGACTGGCCAAAGGTGATAAAATGGACACAATCATCCAGAAAGCGGTGGAGCTTGGCGCGGCAGGGATTGTGCCTGTTGCCTGCAGCCGAAGTGTTGTCCG
>SLMY01000131.1 GCA_007133255.1 Clostridiales bacterium | reverse complement strand
GTTTTTAGGTTCGTCCGCTGCCAAGTTCTTAAATACAGCAAGTATCTGGTCAGGGGTTGTATCTTTTGATCCAAGCCCGTAACGACCGCCGACAATCTTCGGCGGATTAAGCTGATCAGTATAGGCGTTACAGATATCAAGATACAAAGGCTCACCATGTGAACCCGGCTCTTTTGTCCGATCAAGAACAGCGATTTTCTTAACTGTTTCAGGCATCTGAGACAGTAGGCGCTCAACAGAGAACGGACGATAAAGATGTACTTGGATCATGCCTACCTTTTCGCCTCTGGCAGTCATGTAATCGATGGTCTCTTTAATCGTGTCACACGCTGAACCCATGCAGATCACCACACGTTCAGCATCTTTCGCACCATAATAATTAAAAGCTTTATAGTCACGGCCTGTCAACTTGCTGATTTCATCCATGTAGTAATCAACAATCGCCGGCAGCGCATTATAAAAAGGATTGCAGGCTTCACGTGCCTGGAAGAATATATCTGGATTCTGTGCTGTACCACGCAGGGTAGGATGATTAGGTGACAGACCCCGACTGCGGAAAGCATCCAATGCCTCGTAGTCAACCAGTTTGGCCAGATCTTCATAATCCATTACATCAATTTTCTGAACTTCATTTGAGGTTCTGAAGCCATCGAAAAAGTGCAGGAAAGGTACACGTCCTTTAATCGCAGCCAGATGGGCGACTGCAGCCAGATCGGCTACTTCCTGAACACCAGATGCGCAAAGCATGGCAAATCCGGTCTGACGACAGGACATGACATCAGAATGGTCGCCAAAAATAGACAGCGCGTGGCTGGCCAGCGCTCTGGCTGAAACATGCAAAACGCCGGGCAGCAGTTCACCGGATATTTTATACATGTTCGGGATCATCAGCAGCAGACCCTGGGAAGCTGTGTATGTTGTTGTCAGCGCGCCGGTAGCCAGTGATCCGTGGACAACCGCCGCGGCGCCGCCTTCTGACTGCATTTCGACAACGTTGACAGTCTGATCAAAGATATTCTTCTTGCCCTCCTGTGCCCACTGATCCGTAAAATCGGCCATGGGTGATGAAGGCGTGATGGGGTAGATACCAGCTACCTCAGTAAACGCGTATGATGAATACGCGGCAGCTGTGTTACCGTCCATGGTCATGTACTTCTTTTGTTTTGCCATGAAATTCTCTCCTTTATTGGTGCTACTAAAACCTGACAACAGACTTCAGTGTCTGATTAAACCAAATGATATTATAGCATAGTTGCCACTTGTTGCCCACAGTCCATCTATAAAAATTGCGCCTGAAAAATTGGGAACAATGCCAGACATGAATGAGTCTCAGCAGCGGTAATTGATCCTCTGCCTGCTTGAAACCCGGTCTGTCAGCCTGTATGGCCGTTTATGACCCGATCAGGCTTTTGCCAGTCATCTCCTGCGGTATCGGCAGGTCCATGAGACTGAGCATCGTTGGGGCAAGATCGGCCAGCCGGCCATTTTTGAGTTTAAGGTTTTCCTTACCGGCCAGTATCAGCTGAACTTCCAGATTGGTATGGGCTGTAAAAGGACCGCCGCTGATTGGATCAATCATCTGTTCAGCGTTTCCGTGATCAGCTGTAACCAGGGCCACACCTCCCTGGTCAAGTATAGCGTCGATGACTTTTCCCGCACATGTATCAACAGCCTCCACCGCTGCGACAGCGGCTTCAAACACACCTGTGTGACCAACCATATCGCAATTGGCGAAATTCAGGATAATCACATCATATTTTCCTGATTCAATCCGCCGGACAGCTTCTTCAGCAACCAGATAAGCGCTCATTTCCGGCTGTTTGTCATACGTTGCCACTTTAGGTGATGGAATCAGACAACGGTCTTCACCAGCATACTCTTTTTCCACACCACCATTGAAAAAGAAAGTGACATGAGCGTATTTTTCTGTTTCGGCGATGCGAAGCTGGGTCAATCCATGTTCTGATACTATCGCGCCAAACGTGTTTTCAAGACTGTCCGGCCGGAACGCGACATATAAATTGGGAAAGTCGTCGAACGTGATATCATATTGGGTCATGGTTACATAGCATGAAGGCATCAAGGATTCAGACCGCTTAAACTCGTTAAAATCAGGCTGAATCATAGCGCGGGTTATTTCCCGTGCCCGATCTGGCCGAAAATTAAAAAAGATAACAGAATCATTTTTAGAAATCTTCGCGACAGGATGACCTTCATCAGTTATCACAGTAGGTTTGACGAACTCATCCATGATGCCGGCTTCATATGAGTCAGCGACTGCTTTAACCGGATCATCTGCCTGAACACCTTCACCAAGAACCATCGCCTTCCAGGCAAGCTCCACACGTTCCCAGCGATTATCACGATCCATAGCATAATAACGCCCCATCAAACTGGCGATACGACCTACACCGATCTCCTTCATTTTTTCGACCAGCTGACGTGTAAATTCTATAGAAGAATCCGGCGGGACATCACGACCGTCAAAAAAGGCATGCACAAAAACCTTTTTAAGGCCTTTGCGTTTCGCCAAGTCCAGCAAAGCGTACAGATGTGTATTATGACTGTGCACACCACCGTCAGAAAGAAGTCCATAAAGATGGAGAGCGGCGTCATGCCGCAGGCAATTTGATATAGCCTGCGACAGCGCTTCGTTATCTTTCAGCTCATCGTCTTCAATAGCTTTTGAAACGCGTGTCAGTTCCTGATAGACAATTCTCCCGGCACCGATATTTGTATGGCCAACTTCAGAATTGCCCATCTGTCCGTCCGGGAGTCCTACATCCATGCCGCTTGTCCTGATCAATGTATGTGGGTATCGCTGCCTCAATTTATCAATATTAGGTGTATGGGCTGCCATGACCGCATTACCTTTCTCTGATGGATTGTATCCGAACCCATCAAGAACCATCAGGACAACAGGTCTGTTATCTAACTGAGCCATAAGTGTCTCCTTTTTTCAAAAAAGGCCGGGGACAGTTCATCCCGCGGCCTTTATTTATTACCGCCTGAATAGCGATTAGCTGCCTGCGTTACAGATAACAGAAAAGTCATCTGCTTTCAGCGAGGCACCACCTACCAGACCACCGTCGATATCTTTTTGAGCAAACAGACCTTCGGCGTTCTTGGCGTTAACCGAACCACCATAAAGAACGCGCATCGACTGAGCTGTTTCGTTATTATAAAGCTCGGCGAGCAGACCACGAATAAACGCGCAGGCTTCCTGTGCCTGTTCGTCTGATGCCACCTTACCGGTGCCAATAGCCCAGATAGGTTCATACGCGACTGTTATGAAGCCGGTTTTTTCTGAGGGGATCCCCTCAAAAGCTTTTGTGATCTGTGTCCGAAGCAGGTCGAAAGTCTCACCGGCCTCACGCTGCTGCAAGGACTCCCCACAGCAGACTATGGGACGAACACCCCAGTTTAAAGCTGCCTTAATCTTCGCGTTTACCGTTTCATCAGTCTCCGCGAAATACTCGCGGCGCTCAGAATGGCCGATAATAACGAAGGGCACTTTCATCTCAGCGAGCATACGTGCCGAAATCTCTCCTGTATAGGCGCCGCTGTCCTGGTCATGACAATTCTGGGCAGCTACTTTAATATTTGTATAAGCACAAGCTTCCAGAGCTGCGCTGATCGCTGTATACGGCACACCTAAAGCGATTTCCGAAGGAGCGTCCGTTACTTTTTCTTTTAACTGGCCAATCAGCTTGACAGCCTCTGACGGTATGCCTTTATTCATCTTCCAGTTACCGGCCGCGAAGGTACGGCGTGGGTTTTTATCCATCAGGCAGTCAATGCCCG
>SLMY01000130.1 GCA_007133255.1 Clostridiales bacterium | reverse complement strand
TCTGTCATGAGTCCGACTTCCACATCTTTCTCAACACGGATACCATCTTCCAGTACATTGACATATCGTCTGCCGCTCATCAGGTTTAATCGGTTTCTAGGCAGAACCAGCACATCCTCACGCATTTCGCTGATAAAAGTTATCCGCGCACTTGTCCCCAAACCAATATCATCCGGCAGCAATTCATCTGGAACACGAACAATCGCCGCCCGCTGCAAACGCTCGTCCGGATCGTTAAACAGGGTTGACGGGTTAGCCACAACTTCACCCGTGTATTCCTCATTATTGATCTCTACCATGACTTCAGCGCCAATCGGCAAATCGCTTGCCTGATCAGAGGTAGTGACCAGAATCAATTGACTAAGATCCGCGACCCGGGCAACAATCTGGTAGGCATTAATATAATCTCCGATCGAAATGCTTGGCAGATAGGTCACTTCGCCATCAAAAGGCGCGTGGATACGAGTCGCCTCAAGCTCCTCTTCCATGCTTGCCAGCCGAATCTCCTGCTGCTCAAGATCGAGTTCAGCTCTGCGGACGCTGTAGCGATCTGCCTGATTCTGATTAAGCTGCTCAAGATTCAGTTCTAATTTTTCCACTTCAATTTCCTGCAGCCGTATCTGTGTTTCCAGCGGACCTGAATCCAGTTCCATCAGAAGCTGGCCTTCTTCAACAAACGCGCCCAGGCGGACATGAACATCTTTAAGCCTGCCGCCTTGTCTTTCGAATGAAAGCGCTTCCTGCACTTCCGGCGCGAAAGCACCGGTCATTCGGGATTGCTGGATAATGGTGCCTCTTTCAACCGGTCTGGTCCTGTATTCGATTGTCGCGGGCTGCATCAAAGGTGGAGCAAGTTCTTCTTCCTCCTGGGGCAGCAGCGTACAGCCGCTCATAAGACCGGCAGATAGCGCGACTATCAGCACTGCGGAAAAGGTTAATCGTATAAGGTGCTTCATGTTCATGTGTACAGCCTCCTCGTTACAAGGGAAAGTCTAAGCATTATCATCTATGTGATTTAAGTCAGCACATAAGATTGTACACTATTTGCTATTTTCAGCCAAATGATTACTCCTTACAAATCTCATTTTGTGCACATCGCAAAAATATCGCATCATTATTGTGCAACATGATTGTTATCAGAATCACGTGAAAGATTAATTGGAGCTTTGGTTTCAACCTAAGCTTTTCCCGAGATGACTTTACTTTGAACCAAAGCCAGATCAGATACGATCTGATTAATGAACCAGGATGTATGCGGGTCTTTGTAAATCTCACCTTCATCCTGTTGTCGGTAAATCTCTGGTATCTGATAAGGATTCAGAACCCAAAGCGGCAGTTCAGGAAGCTCTGCTGCCATTGTGAGCAGATCTTCTTTGTGAAGCTGGGGAAGAACCGTTGTCCTGACCTGGTAATCAATTTTTCCTGCTGATAATACTTGGATTGTCCTGATCACTTTTCGCGCGTCTGCTTCTTTACCGCCAATTTCCTGATATCTGCTTGCGGGCGCTTTATAATCAACAGCCACATAATCAAGCAGCTGGCGCTCTGTCAGATACTGGATAACTTCCGGATGCTGGCCGTTAGTATCCAGTTTAACCAGGTAATCCAACCGTTTCAGACTCAAAATGAAGTCTGCCAGGTCCGGATGAATTGAAGGTTCTCCTCCGGTTATAACAATTGCATCCAGCAAGCCTTTTCGGCGCATCAGAAAATCATGCAGCGCCTGATCCGGCACAGTGCCGTCTGCCACAGGAATCAGCCTGCGATTATGGCAGTAGAAACAGTCAAGATCACAGCCTTGCGTAAATAAACAGGCAGCGACTTTGCCTGGATAATCGATCAGGCTGGTTTTAACCAGGCCGGCTATTCTCATATGGCCTCTTTTATTATGTATTTCTTGCGATCACGATATTCAGCTTTCTTTCCTTTGTTAAAATTCTGGACAGGCCTGAGGTAACCAACGACTCTTGACCACACCTCAGTCTGACCGCCGCAATGCGGGCAGTCAAAATGTTCACCTGTTATGTACCCGTGATCGCCGCAGATTGAAAAAGTTGGTGTGAATGATAAATAGGGCAGTGTATAATTTTCGAAAGCTTTTTTCAGCAGACGTTTCGCTGCCTGGTTATTAGGCACCCTTTCACCCAGATACAAGTGTAAGACTGTGCCGCCGGTATACAGACTCTGCAGCGTGTCCTGCAGATCAAGCGTCTCAAAAATATCATCGGTGAAACCAACTGGAAGCTGAGAAGAATTAGTATAATACGGCACCCCGTTGCCGGCGGTTATGATCTCAGGATATTTGTTCAAGTCTTTTTGTGCCAGGCGATAGGCTGTACCTTCAGCAGGCGTTGCCTCCAGATTATACTGATTACCTGTTTCTTCCTGCAAGTTCTTAATGATATCCCGCATGTATTCAAGCGTCGCGACAGCAAATGTCTGTCCTTTGTCAGATGTCAGGTCAATCTCAGTGCCAAACATATTCTGAATGGCCTCATTCATACCGATCAGACCTATGGTGCTGAAATGATTAAACCAGTATTTACCGGTTCGCTCTTTTACATCACGCAGGTAGTGAGCTGAATAGGGATATAGGCCTCTTTGCGTCTGCTGTTCCACTATTTTCCGTTTAATTTCAAGGCTGGTTGAAGCGATCTGGATCTGCTGCCATAATCTTGCTTTGAATTCTGTTTCAGATTTCGACAAATAACCAATTCGAGGCAGATTAATTGTCGCGACACCAATGCTGCCTGTCATCGGGTTCGCGCCGAACAAACCATTACCTCGTTTTCTCAGCTCACCGGTGTTCAGGCGAAGCCTGCAGCACATGGACAGAGCGTCTTCAGGGGAAAGATCGCTTGAGACATAGTTGCTGAAATAGAAAATACCATACTTACAGGTAACATCCATGATTCTTTCAACAATCGGGCTATCCCAGGCAAAATCTTTTGTGACATTAACCGTTGGTATGGGGAACGTAAACACTCTGCCGGAAGCGTCCCCTTCCTCCATAACCTCACAGAACGCCTCGTTAAACAGATCCATTTCTGCCTGGAAGTCACCGTACTTTTCGGGCATTAGCTTACCGCCGATAATAACTGGCTGTTCTTTCAATGTCGCCGGCGGGTTGATATCGAGTGTGATATTACTGAAAGGGCACTGGAAACCAACTCTTGTTGGTACATTCAGATTAAAGACAAGTTCCTGGATAGCCTGTTTGATCTGCTTGTAGGAAAGATTGTCGTACCGGATGAAGGGCGCGCAATAAGTATCAAAAGATGACCAGGCCTGAGCACCTGCCGATTCTCCCTGTGTTGTAAAGGTTGAGTTCACAACATGTCCGAGAAAAGATCTAAGATGCTTCGCGGGTGTGCTGTCGATTTTTCCAGGAATACCGCCAAAGCCATTCATCAGCAGTTGTCGCAGATCCCAGCCGGCACAGTAGGGGCCGAAAAAACCAAGATCATGTATGTGAATATCACCGCTGACATGTGCCTCACGGACTGATTCAGGATAGACTTCATGCAGCCAGTAATTCTGGGTAAATTTCTCACGGACGAACTGATTCAGACCGTTGATGCTTTTCTGCGTATTAGCGTTTTCATTGATCTGCCAGTCCTTATCATCAAGATAATCGCTGAACATATTGATGGTCGCGCCGATCAGCGCGTTGCTTTCGCGGGCTGCCCGCCTTTTTTCTCTATATAAAATATAGGCTTTCGCCGTACGGGCATGTCCTTTTTCAATTAAGACTTTTTCAACAATATCCTGTATGGTTTCAACATCAACTACGCCGCCTTGATGATTTGCCTCT
>SLMY01000158.1 GCA_007133255.1 Clostridiales bacterium | reverse complement strand
ATGAGTTCCAGGGACTTTACGGGTCTGGCCTGCTCGATGATGATAATTTCTGGCGTTGAAATTTCAGTTGATCAGATTGTGATCTGGACCCCTCCCGGCACAGGCCGGGAGGGGTTAAATATGTCACTACGGACGTACCAGCGTGCCATCCGGCAGCCGGGTCACCGTCCATTCCGGCACCTTATGCGCGCAGGGGTATTTTGCGGCCGCCTGCTCATCCATATCAATACCCAGGCCTGGTTTTTCATTTAAGTAAACATAGCCGTCTTTCATTTCAGGACAGCCGGGGAAAACCTCCCGCAACGGCTCATTCAGTCCTGCCCATTCTTGAATGCCAAAATTAGGAGCAGCCAGATCCAGGTGAATATTAGCTGCGTGGCCCACAGGCGAAACATCCCCTGGGCCATGCCAGGCTGTCCTCACCCCGTATGTTTCACAGAACGCTGCCAGTTTACGGGCTGGCGTTATGCCGCCAATCTGACTGATATGCACCCGGATAAAATCTATCAGCTGTTCGGTTATCAGCATTTTCCATTCATTTGGGTTATTAAACAGCTCTCCCATGGCGATAGGTGTCGCGCATTGCGCTCTTATCATCCTGAACCATTCAATCTGCTCCGGCGCTAAGGCATCCTCAAGAAAAAACAGGCGATAGGGCTCAAGGTTCTTGGCTAACGCCACCGCACGGACAGGGGACAGCCGTTCATGGACATCGTGTAAAAGTTCAATTTCATAGCCGAGTTTATCTCGAAGATATGAAAAAAGAACAGGAACAGATTGTTCATAGGCATCAGCGTCAAAATACGCGCCGGGCAGAGCGCCTTGCGGTTTCCGCCTCATCTTTGTTTTTCCGCCATAGCCGCCCATCTGGCACCTTACATACTGCAGGCCTTCCTCTTTAAACCGCAGGACTTTTTCAGCGACCTCTGATGGGTCACGGCCGTCAGCATGTCGATATATCGAAGCTGCTTCACGGCATTTCCCGCCCAGCAGATCATAAAGCGGCATCTTTGCCACTTTTCCCTTTATATCCCAGAGTGCCATATCAACACCGGATATGGCGTTATTCAATACAGGTCCATTTCTCCAGTAGGCATTAACCATGCTTGACTGAAAAATATCTTCTATGCGGCTGGGGTCTTTGCCGATCAAAAAGGGTCTCAGGTATTCATCAACGGCTGTTTTGACCGCAAGTGCCCGTTGTGTAAAGGTCGCGCAGCCCAGACCGTACAGTTCCGGTTCCGTTGTCTCCACTTTGACAACCACTAAATCAATTCCCGCAGGTGCTGTCAAGATGGCTCTTACATCTTTGATCAAAATACTCATGCTGTTATCCTTCCATATTTCGTTATGCTTTCAAACTCGCCAAGACCAGGTACTATAAGGAAAATAACGCAATTCAGTTTTTCTTTTTCGGCCGTCCCCAGCTATACTTTTCGATATCCTCATCAAGATCTATCCGTTCAGGCATACCTGGCAGAATAAGACCACCATCAATACGAAGCGTTATACCGGTCAAGTAAGACGCCTGGTCTGAAGCGAGCCATAAACAAGCCTGTGCAATATCCAGAGGTGTTCCAACACGCTTGAGTGGAATTCGTGGCTCAAGTCCTTCGTGAAACAGCCGGGATTGCTCGTCATCTCTGACTTTTATCGCGCCGGGCGCGATACTATTTACTCGTATGCCATAAGGCGCGAGATCGAGCGCTATTGATTCAACCGCTCGGTTAATGCCTGCCTTAAGACCACCGTAAAGCATATCTCCAGGGTAAGCACGCTGTGAACGACTGGAGGTTATATTAATAATATTGCCTTGAATGTCAGCCTCGTGCATATGCCTGGCAACCGCCTGGATCATCAGCAGATAGCTTTTAAAATTCAGGTTAATCAGAAAATTAATGTCTTCAAGTTCCATGTCCAGAATTGAATCAAATATAGTAACACCCGCGTTATTGACAAGCAGATCTATATGTCCGAATTCAGAAATTGTCTGCCTGACGATCTTCTCCGGTACTTTTTCATCCTCCAGACTGGCCTGCAGAACCAGGCAGCGGCTGCGACTTGTTTTCTCAATATCAGCAGCAACTTCTCTTGCTATGCTTTCGGTTCTGACATACGTCAAAGCGATGTCATAGCCATGAACAGCCAGGTGTTTCGCGATTCCCGCGCCAATACCCCGACTGCCGCCCGTTACTAAAGCAACTTTTTGATTTGAAGTCATCATTCAATTCCTCCCATCGTGATAGCTTAAGATGTGATTAAATTCCAGGATACTTTTTAAAGAAGCATAACAAAGACCGCTTTCGGGGCAGATGCCTGTGCTACAGCTTCACCAATAGCCCCGGATTGAATGTCTCGTTTACATACAACAATATTGCCGCTATCCTGATTCGCGATTATCACAAAACGACCATCTGGCGCGATAGAGAAATTTCTGGGGATTGAGCCGCATGTTGTATAAAATCCCAGCCGTTTAACACGTCCGTCCTTTTCATTTACATGGAACGCGGTCAGACTGTCATGCCCGCGATTAGAGACGTACAGGTATTGCCCGTCCGGTGAAAAATGTATATCCGCCGCTGTGCTTTCGCCTTCATAATGATCGGGCAGCAGCGCTGTCTGCTGACTTGGTAAAGTAGTGCCGCTGGCATCAGCGTAATCATAGACAAGCAGCGAATTTCCCATTTCTGATACTACATATAGAAAGTTGCCATCAGCGGAAAAGACAAAATGCCTGGGTCCCGATCCATCAGGAGCTTTGAAATTGACTGATTCATCCAGTGTAAGTGTGCCAGAACTCATATCAGCGTCATAGCGGGCAATCCAGTCCAGGCCCAGGTCAGAAGCTAAAAGTTTTTTGCCCGACGGGTCAAACATTGAAGCATGCATATGCGGGCCTCCCTGCCGACCTTCCTTGTCAAATCCAGTGCCGCGGTGTTGTTTAAAGTCAGTTACCTGGCCCAGTGACCCATCCTGAAGTATTTCACAGACGGCCAGACTGCCGCTTGAATAATTCGCGGCAGAAATGTATTGGCCGTTTGGCCATACACACAGATGACAGAGCGATGAACCGGAAACAGCGGTTTTATTAATATAGCGCAGATCACCGGTTATTTTATCACGGCGAAAGGAAAAGATACCTCCGTTTTTCCCCACTTCAGATCCCGCGTAGATCATGTCTTGATTTGCGGCTAGAAAGGAAGGGTTATCACAGGTGTCATATGACGAACGAAATTCAAGCTGCCCATCTGATTCATTAAAATCAAACTGGTAGAGTCCTTTACTGCCTGCTCCTGCTGTATAACAGCCTGCATACAAATGTTTCATCTTGTCTTACCTCCTGGAATTTTATCAGCCTTGTGAACACGGTCAATTCCGGACTGGCTGAAACTGTAGATATCTTATTAATCTGCGCGTACAATAAGCTGCCGCTCCTTGTATGCGCTAATAAACAGACCCTTGACGAGCGCCACGTTAGAAGTATATGCCTGTAACTATCATACTACATGTGAGCATGGCTATCCTCATTAATTTGCAGCATGAAGCTATGCTGATTAAATATAGACACAGGCCTTGTCTGGTTCTTGAGCCCGGCCATGATCTTAGGTAGAATTAAGTCAAACACAAGTAAAGCCAGCGAGGTGAATATGACAAAGTCATTTACGGTACAGACCACTCAAAAAAACGACCTGATTGATATCACACGTCAGGTGCGAACCGCTGTCGAGGAAGCAGGCATTGAAGAGGGCATTGTATATGTATTTATTCCGCATACAACGGCCGGTGTGACGATCAACGAGAACGCTGATCCGGATGT
>SLMY01000226.1 GCA_007133255.1 Clostridiales bacterium | reverse complement strand
GGTCCGGCCGGTTTAATCGACAATCATTCGCAGCGGTCAAAGACACTCTGGACCCCTGGTGTGTAAAGGCGTACTGCCATGAAACTAATTTTATCAGATTAGATCGGGCAGAAGCGTTAAGTGCTTTTTATGGCGTAACGGTGCCTCAGATCGCTGTCGCTTATATCATGAACCAGCCGCTGAATATTTTCGCCATCATCGGTGCCGCTTCAAAAAATGAACTTGAAGCTAACCTGACCGGACTAGCGGTACCATTGACTCAGGATGATAGGGCCTGGCTTGATTTAAAATCTGATTCACATCCGGTTCTGGGATGATGTCTCAAACGGTTTTAAAGAGAGCTTTTGTCAGCTGATCAATCTTTTTGTCGGATAACACTTCATCATCTGGCACCTTCGTTTTTATATGATGAGAGCGGAGGTGTTTTTTATGGCGTTTTCTCTGGAAAGTTCACTGGTGCTGCCCGTCTGCCTGATTCTGGTCAGCAGCAGCCTGATCGCGGCCCATCACATTGACAGACGTTGCGATGAGGCCGCGGGACTTGAGATTGTCTCAACGTTTTACCGTTACAATGCCAGTCGTCTATACCAGCAGGTGCCGGTGCGGTATAACCTGGAAACAACACTGGCGCTGGAGACATCACCGGCTCGTTTGATACAGCTGGCCGGCCTGCTTCAGGACAACCTGAAGTATATAGGCCGGCTGCTGCCTGGACAAGATACCGATGAGCAGGGAGATACAGGTCAACAGCTGCCTGTGCTGGTTCAGACACATCGCCTGCCATCTGGTCAGGATTTGCCGGGTTGTGATTCCTTTGAGTAAAGTCATGCCTGCGCGTCACGGCCTGTCTTGCATTCTGCCCATCGCCTCAAGCACATTTTTCAGGCGATTATCACAGAAAAACAACAGATGCTTCACCCGGCAAGGCAGTATCAGTTTAATGATGGCGCTTATCCTGTCCGCGCTGCTGCTAGTCTTTTCTTTGTTTTTACAGGCTGGCCTGTACCGGTCCGCGCAGGCTGATCTGACGCGCGCGATGTCAGCACAGATTCAAACAGGCCTGGCGGCTTATGACTTAAATCTTCTGAGCGATTTTGGTCTCTGGGGTTATCGTCTGGATAGAATAGATCCACTGGTATTTCAGCACAGTTTACCCGGGCACATGAAACGTCATCCCATGATTTTGCTGCCTGGCAATCCGCTGACGGATGAAACAGTTTTAGAAACACAGATACTCTCATACATGAAAGCCCGGTTACCTGTCATCTATGTAGATCACTTGTTCTCGCAGCTGGACAGTTTATCCACTGGCAGTCAGGCTGTCAGCCAGGAACATACGATTCACCATGTCTCGGGCTGGCTGGCCGGTTTTTCGGGCAACTCAGCGCGATCCGCGGCCAGCAGCCTGACAAACGGGTTGTTTTCCCAGGTGGAAGAGGTTGCGGCCGTGCAGCTGGACCAGATCTACCGGGAGAACGCGGCCGCGTTAACCGGTATTCATCAGGATCAGGAACTATCAAGTTTATTAACCATGATGCCTGATTTTTTTGATCCTGCCTCGCTTGCCATCGCTGCCGATGAATTTGATCAGTTTCTGAACTTCTCTACGCCGCTGCTTTACGAAAAGGCATGTGTGGCTGAATATGTACTAGGCCAGTTCAGCTGCGCTGTGCTGACAGAGAAGAAGGGCGGATACACGCAACCGGTCAGAACGATCAACGGCAGGCAGATGCTCGGTTTTCCAGATGATCGAATCTTGGAGGTTGAGCAGATGATTACCGGTGTCAATAATCCGCGTCTGGCGGCGAAAATAGTTCAGGGTGTACTGGTTAGCCTGCGGACAGTCATACATCTAGCTGACTTGATCACAGACAAATCACAGATGCAGATTATCCGCGGGACAGCAGCTGCCATCAGCACCGCGCTGGCAGCGATCACCGCAGGTTCTGTTATCATTGAACCTGAAACCGTTGCCTGGCTGCTGGCAGTCGCGCGGTCTTTGAAAAACGGGTGGTCTGACGTGAACAGTTTGCTAAATGGAAACGCCGTCTCATTCTGGCCAGGTGACCAGGCAGCGCTGGTCAACTTATATTACGCCGATTATCTAAGGCTGTTTTTGCTGGCCTTGCCAAGACCGTTGCTGCTGAATCAGATTGGACGACAGCTGGAGACAATCATACCGGGACCTTTCTTTACCGCGATTGAGATCAGAACAAACTGGCGAAGCCAGGAACTGGTCTTAAAGGGACAGTATCCATAGCTGCAACATACAGTCTATACATCATTATGTTAAGAGGTCATGATATATAAGACATAATTGATCCTGTGCAAATATGAGGTCATCAAGATGACAAAGAGAAAACTCCACACCAAGCGAGGCGGACTGGCCCTGGAGGCGGCAATCGTCATGCCGATTATGCTCGTCACGCTAACAACCTTGCTCGCTTTGCAGGCAGGCCTGACAGCTGAGATAAAACTGAAAGGGGCACTCGACAGAACCGCCGCGGAAATAAGTCTGCTCGTTCCGCTTTGTGATCTTGTCTTGCAGGGTGTCGAACTATCAGAGGCAGATCAGGTGCAGATTTTAGCAGATATGAACCTTCCAGCTCCAATCACATCAGCAGATGATCAGCCGCTCTTTTCATCAGATTTAATCATGGAACTGATCAGCGACGGATTATTTGACCTGGCATCATCTGCTTTACTGGCACCTTTTATTCATCAGCGGCTGGATATCTGGCTTGATATAGGTGAAGGCCATCATGCGGGTTTTTCAGATCAGATTATAAACAGGAAACTTTTTCTTCATGTCGAAGTTGGCAAAAACCAGCTGTGGCTATGTGTTGACTACCAGCTAAAAGGACCCTTTGGCCGCGGTCTTCAACGTTACCAGCAAGTTGTAGTACCGCTTTGGACAGGCAGCCGTGATCCAAATCTTCTGGAAGATCAGGCAGAACTTGATGGGGTCTGGATGCTTGACAATTTCAGCCGCGGACAGATTTTACGTGACTACTATGGCGCTGATCTGCCTTTCAATTTTCCGGTCATTGCCGCTTTTTCTAATGGCAGAGCGGTATCGATCAAAAGTATGGATTTAACAGCTCCCAGTTATCAGGACACGCAGGTTGTCAGGCGCAGACTCCGAGACCAGGTCAGGCAGCTGTCAGACTTTAATGGCGCGACAAGACAGCAGGAAGGGCGGACCATTGAGATAAAACAGGCGGATATCCAGCAAAGAAGTCTGTTGATGATCATTCCGGGCAATAGTCCGCAGGCAGCGCTGCAAGTCTTAAATGATTTAAAAACACAAGCCGCCGCTGCCGGTGTTGACCTGCAGTGGCGTATACACGGTAACAGCCGGCGATATCAGGAGAATGAACCGGATCAAGACAGCAGCACATGAGGCGGCAAACAGATGCTTTAATGTCTTAAAGCGTTTGCTTGTAAGTTAGCGGACCATAGGTTATCATTTATGTTAAGTGCACATATAAAAGTAACGGATGCTTAACGATACAAGAACAATATATCTTGACGCGGAACCATCATTAAACACGTTGTTTTATATGGCAGATACGCTGAAACAGCTATTTAACCCAGGTTGAGGTGAACTCATGAATGAGAAATTAAAAGATGAAGCAGCTGATCTGCTTTTTAACGCCGTTTTATCGCTTGAATCGGTAGATGAATGCTACAATTTTTTTGAGGATTTATGTACAGTAGCTGAGATTAAATCGATGGCACAACGGCTTCATGTGGCTGTGATGCTGCGTCAGGGAAAGACATATACCGATATTTGTCAGAAAACAGGTGTCAGCACAG
>SLMY01000082.1 GCA_007133255.1 Clostridiales bacterium | reverse complement strand
AGATGCCCGCATTATCATGAGAGGAGGGAAGACAAGTGCCGAGAAAAGGCCATGTCCCAAAAAGAGAAGTGCTTCCTGATCCGGTTTACCATGATATTCGTGTGACGAAACTCGTCAACAACATTATGATGGACGGGAAAAAGGGTGTAGCACAAAAGATCTGTTATGAAGCGTTTGACATTGTCAAACAACGTACTGGTCAGGAGGACGCTCTTGAAGTGTTCAACAAGGCCCTGGAGAATGTTATGCCCGTGCTGGAGGTTAAAGCCCGGCGAGTTGGCGGATCAAACTATCAGGTGCCGATCGAAGTACGACCGGAAAGAAGACAAACTTTAGGCCTTCGCTGGCTGGTCAGCGCCGCACGTGCCCGCAACGAGCGGACCATGCGCGAAAGACTGGCAAATGAAATCGTTGACGCGTTTAACGAATCAGGCGGAGCGTTTAAAAAGAAAGAAGATATTCATCGCATGGCAGATGCCAACCGCGCATTTGCTCATTATCGTTGGTGACCTTCAGGGGAGGAGCTTGAACTGAATGCCCAGAGAATTTTCGCTTGACAATACGCGGAATATCGGCATTATGGCCCATATTGATGCTGGAAAAACGACCACAACCGAACGTATCCTGTTTTATACGGGACGCATTCATAAGGTTGGTGAAACCCATGAGGGTGCCGCGACTATGGACTGGATGGAGCAGGAGCAGGAACGTGGTATTACCATTACTTCTGCCGCGACAACAGCCCAGTGGCGTGGTATGCGCGTTAACATCATTGATACACCCGGCCATGTTGACTTCACGGTAGAAGTTGAGCGTTCACTACGTGTACTGGACGGGGCTGTAACGCTTTTTTGCGCAAAAGGCGGCGTTGAGCCCCAGACAGAAACCGTATGGCGCCAGGCAGACCATTACCGTGTGCCGCGGATTGCTTTTGTAAACAAAATGGATATACTCGGAGCCGATTTTTATCGGGCCGTGAAGATGATGAAAGACCGGCTGAGAACCAATGCCGTGCCTATTCAGCTGCCGATTGGCCAGGAAGAATCGTTTGTGGGTCTGATCGACCTTATGACTATGAAAGCCGTGATGTACGGTGATGATCTGGGCATTGATATCCAGGAAACAGATATCCCTGAAGATTATCTGGAACTGGCAACCGAATGGCGCGAGAAAATGGTTGAGGCAATTGCCGAGTCAGACGAAGCGCTGACCATGAAATACCTTGAAGGTGAAACCATAGAGATCGATGAAATGAAAGAGGCGCTGCGAAAAGCAGTTCTCGCCTGTGAAATAACACCGGTCTGCTGTGGTACCGCATACAAAAATAAAGGTGTTCAGCGGCTGCTTGACGCGGTGATCGACTTTATGCCGTCACCTGTTGATGTAGCGGCGATCAAGGGCATCAACCCTGATACGGAAGAAGAAGACATTAGACCGTCAGATGATGAACAGCCGTTCTCGGCGCTGGCCTTTAAGATCGCGACCGATCCTTTTGTCGGCAAACTGTGTTTTTTCCGCGTTTATTCCGGAACACTTGATTCTGGATCGTATACCTATAATTCTACTAAGCAAAAACGTGAGCGTATCGGCCGCATTCTCCAGATGCATGCCAATCACCGCGCTGAGATTGACCGTGTTTATTCAGGTGATATCGCAGCTGCTGTAGGGCTGAAAGATACAACAACGGGTGATACACTTTGTGACGAGAAGCATCAGATCATTCTCGAGTCGATGGATTTTCCGGAACCGGTTATTTCTGTCGCTATTGAGCCCAAGTCAAAGGCAAGCCAGAATAAAATGATGATTGCCCTGGCTAAGCTTGCCGAGGAAGATCCGACTTTCCGGACAGAATCAGATCCCGATACCGGACAGACACTTATTTCCGGTATGGGTGAGCTGCACCTTGATATCATCGTTGACCGTTTGTTTCGTGAGTTTAAGGTTGAAGCGAATGTCGGCACACCTCAGGTTTCCTACAAGGAGACAATCCGCAAAGCTGTCAGCGCTGAAGGCAAATTTGTCCGCCAGTCTGGCGGACGCGGCCAGTATGGACACTGTGTTCTGGAGGTTGAACCGCTTGAACCAGGCAGCGGATATGAGTTTGTCAATAAAATTGTCGGAGGTTCGATCCCAAAAGAGTATATCTCGCCTGTCGATGCCGGTATTCAGGAAGCCATGAACAGTGGTGTTCTGGGCGGCTATAATGTTGTTGATATTCGTGTTACACTGGTTGACGGTTCCTATCACGATGTTGACTCCTCCGAAATGGCCTTCAAGATTGCCGGATCCATAGGATTTAAAGACGCCTGCCGAAAGGCTGACCCTGTCTTACTGGAGCCGGTTATGAAAGTTGATGTAGTTGTCCCGGAAGATTATCTGGGTGATGTGATGGGCGATCTTAGCTCACGCCGCGGCCGGATAGAAGGCATGGAAGAACGCGAAAGCGTTATGAGTGTTGGTGCATTTGTACCATTATCTCAAATGTTCGGCTATGCTACAGTTCTTCGGTCACGCACACAGGGGCGAGGCACATTTGTTATGCAGATCAGCCATTTCGAAGAAGTGCCGAAGAATCTGCTTGACGATATTTTGAAAAAATAATAAGTTATCCGTAAAATGGCTCATAAACAGCCAAAATCGTTGCTAAATCCGTTAAATAGTGTAAAATAATCTATGACGGTTTGCATACCATAAAATTGAATGAATCAGCATTTATCTGCTGAAAAAAGGAGGATACTCTCAGATGGCAAAAGCAAAATTTGAAAGAACTAAGCCACATGTTAACATTGGAACAATTGGCCACGTTGACCATGGTAAGACATCATTGACCGCTGCTATTACTAAAGTACTGGCTATGTCAGGTGCTGCGGAATATTCAGCATATGATAGTATTGACAAAGCTCCGGAAGAAAAAGCTCGTGGAATCACAATCAACACAGCCCACGTTGAGTACCAGACAGAAGCACGCCACTACGCGCATGTTGACTGTCCCGGACATGCTGACTATATCAAGAACATGATCACAGGTGCTGCCCAGATGGACGGCGCGATTCTCGTTGTTTCCGCGGCCGATGGCCCGATGCCTCAGACACGTGAGCATATCCTGCTCGCTCGCCAGGTTGGTGTTCCGGCTATTGTTGTATTCCTTAACAAGTGCGACATGGCTGACCCGGAGCTGATTGAACTGACAGAGATGGAAGTTCGTGATCTGCTTAATATATATGAGTTCCCGGGCGATGATACCCCGATTATTCAGGGTTCAGCACTTGTGGCTCTTGAGTCTGAAAGCACCGATCCTGCTGCTGATGAATACAAGTGCATTCATGAGCTGATGGAAGCGGTTGACACATTCATTGAAACACCGGCCCGTCCTATAGACCAGCCTTTCGCGATGCCGGTTGAAGACGTTTTCACAATCACAGGCCGCGGCACAGTTGCTACCGGTCGTGTTGAGCGTGGTGTTATTAAAGTCGGCGATCCAGTGGAAATTGTTGGTCTGGCAGATCAGCCCCGCAGTACTGTCTGCACAGGTGTTGAGATGTTCCGCAAGCTGCTTGACCAGGCTCAGGCCGGTGACAACATAGGTATTCTGCTGCGTGGTATCCAGCGTAAAGATGTTGAGCGCGGCCAGGTTCTCGCGAAACCCGGTTCAATCAAGCCACATACACATTTTACCGGTCAGGTTTATGTTCTGACACAGGCGGAAGGTGGCCGTCACAAACCTTTCTTTAACGGCTATCGTCCACAGTTTTATTTCCGTACAACTGACGTTACCGGTGTAGCTGAGCTGCCTGAAGGCGTTGAGATGTGCATGCCAGGT
>SLMY01000013.1 GCA_007133255.1 Clostridiales bacterium | reverse complement strand
CTGTTTTTTTCATCTCACACACCTCTTGATTTTACTTCTACCGCTTCATATTTTTTTATCGCTCAATGAACCCAGTCAACTTATGACTGTTTTTAAAATATTGAACACCACCAAAAAAAACCGTCTTCACAACCTTAGCTCACGACAACTAACGGTAATCATCCGCTCAAAATACTCAAATAACGTTCCAGCTGCTCCTGCAAATACGTTGCTGTCATCTCCACCATCGGAGCAGCCTTTCCTTGTTTATAATAATGGTCAAAGCAGGCATAATACCGCTTTCTGTCAGCAAATTTTATATTAATCGGCGGGTAGCCCTGCTGCATCAGCATGAGGTTAAGGATGAGCCTGCCCGTGCGCCCATTACCGTCGATAAACGGGTGGATACCCTCAAAATCCAGGTGAAATAACGCGGCGTTTTCTATGGGATGGCGTTTTGTATCTTTTTGTCCGGCGATCAGCTGTTCCATTCGCGGCTGTACCAGATAAGGCTGCGGTGGTTCATGGTGCGCGCCCATTATGGTAACAGGAATCCGGCGATACACGCCTTTATCGGCTGGCCTGTCCATTAATACCAGAGAATGAATGTCTTTAATGACCTTCTCGGAAATCGCGGTTTTATCGGCCACAAGCTGCTGGACATATAAAAAAGCGTCCCGATGGCCTATAGCCTCCAGATGATCTTTCAATGGCCTTTTGTCTATAGTAAGGCCCTCAAGTACCAAAGCCGTTTCCCTGAGGGTTAGTGTATTACCCTCAATGGCGTTGGAGTTATAGGTAAACGCGACAAGAAATTCCTCCTGCAGCCGCTCTAACTCGCCTTGGGTTAAAGGCCGGCGTTTGCTCAGCTCGTTTTTCAGAGCATCCACATGAGCGAATAACCCAGCATACGCATGCGGGATTACCTTTCCACGCAGACTTCGCCCATCGGCTGGCTTCACCGCGTTGGCAGGTATACGGTAAGAACGGCCTTCCCGAATCACGCCAGGTATTTTCCCCTGCTCGCAGAGCAGCCTCACGCGCCGGTCAGATAATCCCCATTGTATTGCCGCCTTCTTTACACTGATATATGACACTAAGTCACCTCGATTCATAACTTGTAGTTTACAGGAACATAGGAATCATATCAATGAGAATCCCTATTATTGAGTTCAATTATTCCGATCAAAAAAGTTTGCTGCAACGCTTTTACCAGAATTGATTCAGGCGGTTATCTAGCTTCACTGGGACAAAGACCGTCAGACACGTCATGATATAGTTATCGGAAAACTATCGGCATAAGGCGGCGTATGAACAATGCCTGATCTGAAAAATTCAGAAAGCAAAAAGGATTTGCTTCCTAAAATCATTAAGCGAGTTTGTGTACGCAGAAATGAAAGTCGCAAGAGAAATAAATCTAAAAATTGATTCGAAGCGAAGCAATTTCCAAGAATAAGAGGGTAACCATGCGAAAAATATTGTATATTGCAGTGGTTTTTGCTATATTTATAGAGAATTGGTCTACGGTTGAAGATGAATTTTAGCAGACGTAGAATCTGGGTTACAGATGTTTGTGACAGGTAAGGAGCACTTAGTCATGAAAAAAAGATTGTTTCTGTTTATTTTCATTATACTGATCAGCATGGTTTTGCCTGGCTGCCAGATAATCGGTGACAGAAATGTAGGACCCGACAATACAGTTCAGGATAGTGAACGAGATACGGCCACGACGGATGAAAGTGAATCGGAAACCCAGCCTGAGATGACTGAAACACAAAAAGCATCCGAAACGGTTTCATCGGATGCACCTGGCTGGTATTTGATCAGTGAAAATCCGATTATTTCTGAAAATGATGTTACAGTCCATCCTGATGGCGGGCCTGGCAGTAGTCATATGGGGGATAGTTATACCGATGTACACCGGGGAACTATTGAAAAACCTGTCTATGAGTTTTCAATCGAGCGTGTTTTCGAACAGGGTGATGTCGCTGCTAGCGGTTCTGTAAGACTTGTTTGGGAAGATCCGCCTCAGGTGCTGTTTCCCGGACAAAAAGCCTCAGTCAGTGCTGATATTGATCTGATCAGTTCCTGGAGTGTGGCAAATATGACAGTCGCTTTTGAAGAAATAGAGATCATGCCGAACTATTCCAGCCCGACCGTGATCCGATTCACAACTGAAGAGGGGAAAAATATTCCCAGAGGTGCTAGCTTTTCAGGTTCGGTAAGCATGGAAAGGGAAGTGCCTGAAGGCAGTTCCGGCGACCAACGAGCCATTTTGATCAGCTTCGGCAACGGTTATGGCTATCGCTATATCTACGAATGGAGAGAATGATTGGGTGTTTTGGGTGTCAGGCACCCAAAAAGCTAGACAGCCGCAATATGAGCTGGAAGTCTTCTTATCATAATTGTCTACTTTCAGTATGATAGTTCTAATTAAACCGACCTTGACGCTGCAGTGGAGCTTTTATTCGTTATAATCTCGCTTCTCTGAAGCCTTCTATGCATGCGAGGTGATGGATGACTGATCCTTGGAGATCATAAGACCGACGCTATTTTTTCTCATTTACGGATGCGCTTCAACTCCAGGATTAGCTTTTCCTGACACATGGTCAATCGATATTTTGATCACCCGGTTTGATGAGTCGGTACGTTTGATATACGCCCTCTCCTGATCCAGATGATCTGGTGCGTATTTGGCAACAAATGCCTCTAGTGCCTGCCGTTTTTCTGATTCAAACACTTCCACAGCACTTCCAAACTCGATGACGCTTTCATAATGAGAGGAGCATTGATCTGGAATCACAGTATATAGTATATTATGCAATCAAAAATATAAAATATAAAATAACAGAACATCATAACAATAATGGAGGGAAAATATGATTTATAAAAATTATGGTAATACTGATATTAGATTGTCTAGAATCGGACTTGGCGGGCATGAGTTTAACGATGATGGAATAACCAAATGCTTGATTATGCAAACAAAAAACGCGGAAAAACCAGGATATAAACAAGAGGGTTATGGTGGAGAAAACAGAAAAGCGATAGTTAGAAAAGCGCTTGATTTAGGCATCAATTTATTTGACCTAACGATTGATCCCGAAATTGAAGCCTTGGGTAGAAATCTAAATGAATTATCAGTAAAAGACGAAATTTTTATTCAAGCACGCCCTCAAGGAATGGTATATACATATGACAACGAGAACAGAAAAATGGCGGACTACTTATTACTTAAAAATGAAGTCATTAGATTAATCAATCTTGTCAAAAGAGATAGAATTGACATATTGAATTTTGCTTTTATGAAGAACGCTGTAGATGCAGACCCTGATTATATAGATAAAATAGGAGATAACATCAGAAAACTAAAAAAAGAAGGATTGATACGATATGCCAGCGCGGATACATTTTCAGGAAATGATGTGTATATTAAACAAATTGAATCACAAAATTTTGATTCAATATACATTAATTTAAATTTCAGAGAAAAATATATCCTGGATCAAATTGTATATAAAGCGAAAGACAATAATATGGCGGTTATTGGTAGAGAACTATTTATGAAAGGTGTTTTATTTAAAATGGCGCTGGAGGCTGGCATTGAAGACAAGAGTTTCGTTGCAAAATTAGCGCTTAAATGGGCACTCAATAATGAAGATATAACATCAGTTATGGTTGGGGTATACGATTCAGCTCAGTTAGAGGACGATGTCAGTGTTATAGAAAACTATAAAATGACCCAAGACGACTATGCTGTAATAGAAAAAATATTTGCAACGGAGTTGTTTATACGAGAGTATAATACGCATAGGGAAAATTTTTTAAAAGAAAAACTCTTGTAAGAT
>SLMY01000021.1 GCA_007133255.1 Clostridiales bacterium | reverse complement strand
ATTGTCAGTACAGTCGCTTGCTTTATTAATAGTGACATAGGATCCTCCTCACACACCTTCAAAAAACTGGCAGGGGCATCTATCTGCCCCTGCCAGTTTTTCAAGCCCATATTCAGCCAATTGAACGTTTTCAGCACAATCTGGCATCTGAACGCTTAAGCACAGGCAGAAAGATTAACGTTTTGAGAACTGAGAAGCTTTTCTTGCTTTCTTCAGGCCGTATTTCTTTCTTTCCTTCATCCGTGAATCACGAGTCAGGAAACCAGCTTTTTTCAATATTGGCCGGAAGTTCTCCTCATCGGCCTGGTTCAGCGCTCTTGCCAAACCATGGCGCACCGCGCCAGCCTGACCCGTCAGACCGCCGCCAATAACTTTACAATAAATATCAAATTTACCTTCCGTACTGGTCGCGACCATTGGCTGACGAATAATCAACTTTAAAGTTTCAAGACCAAAGTATTCGTCCATCTCTTTACCATTGATCACAAATTTCCCTTTTCCAGGATACATGCGAACGCAGGCAACCGCGTTTTTACGTCTTCCAGTACCATAGAAATATGTTTTAGCAGATTTTTTTGTAGCCATATCCAGATGTTCCTCCCTTCGTTATACCGACAATTCCAGTGTTTCAGGTTGCTGTGCCGCGTGATTATGTTCCGCGCCGGCGAATACTTTTAGTTTCTTATACATCGACCGACCCAGTGAGTTCTTGGGCAACATACCTTTAACAGCCAGTTCAACCACTTTTTCCGGTTTGTTCTGCATTAGATTGCGGTATTTAATTTCTTTCAGACCACCCGGATAGTTCGTATGGTAGCGATAGAGCTTCTGATCCAGTTTCTTACCAGTTAAAACAAGTTTAGAAGCATTGATGACAATGACATAGTCACCTGTGTCGATAAAAGGTGTATACTGGGGTTTATGTTTGCCGCGCAGTATTTTAGCTATCTCACTGGCGAGACGACCCAAAGTCAGCCCATCAGCATCAACAACATACCATTTTCTTTTAATTTCGGCTTCTTTAGCCACATACGTACTCATTAATTGCTTACCTCCTGCTACATTATGTATTGATTCAGGCAATGCCTGCGTTTATCAGGTTCTACCCAGACTTGGATATTGTAATCTGAGGCACTGTAAATGTCAAGAACCAGTTTTAAATTAGCTGAATAATTCTCCTGTTTTCTTAGTTTTTCTCTGCTTTTCGTTCATTGTGTTCTGGAGTTCTTGTTACCGCGGCGTCTTAAAGTCCTTTTACGTGCTTTGACAAAACTCATTTACCAATAGATGCACCTGTGATAAAATAGAAAGCTGTATATACTCAGCTCAGCACAACTAACAGGCATTGAGGCAAAAAGTAATGTTTAATATTAAAACTGACACCATCCGCGAACGCACAACAAACGGACCTACTTATATGAAAGGCCGTCAATACTATAAGCACGGCCATGTTAAGCATATTGCTTATGATCAGAATAACAATTTGATAGTTGCCCAGGTTGAAGGATCCCGTATGTATAATATCAGGATCATTCTCAACAGCAAGGGTGAGCTTCATGATGCCACTTGTACCTGCAGCGCTTTTTCAGCCTACTGGGGATATTGCAGGCACATAACAGCTGCTTTGCTTTATTGTATTGACCTGTTCAATAAGGAAGGTCAGCTAAAGCCTGTTCATCTTGCCAAGAGTGAGCAATCTGCGGTTAATTCCATTTCTGAAATATACATGAATCAGAAACAGGAGAAGATTAAGTCTGAACCAGATCAGATGCAGCAGCTGCGAAGAAATCGCAGTAAGACAAGGGATTTTCTCAGTCGATTACAATACGCGTGTCAACTTAATCAATCGGATAATAAAGAACCCATTGCCCTGCGAGTTGTTCTTTTCTGCCCGCGCAGCACCTCGGGAACGCCCTGGTTCAGTATGGCGGCTGGTACTGAGAAAAAATTGTATCCAATCACAAATGTCGAGCAGTTTGCGGAGTCAATTTCAAGAGATATGCCTGTTGAACTCGACCAGCGGTTCACGTACGATCCTTCCATCCATTGCTTCAAAGACCAGGATCTGCCGTTGATCGATATGATAAAAGATGCTTTCGAAAACGATTATAAAGCTGTATTTGGTTCTGCAAGCTCAGGTAACCGCGATCGCTGCTTCTCCCTGAACCCAAGCAGGCTGGCAGCATTTCTGAAATTCGCGAACCAGCTTTCAGACTGCACATGGCTCAGTCATGTTGATGAACCAAGATCAGCCGTATCCATGAAGGAAGCCCCTTTGCCGGTTCAATTATCACTGTCTCATGAGTCATCGGAAAAACAACCTGGCCATCCTTCATATCGGCTGCAGCTGATATGTGATCACTTAATTCAGCAGATTACCGCGTCACGCAACATTTATCTTATTGGTGATGTTTTCTATCTGCCGCCATCCGGACATATCCGCTTTCTTGAGCCGATTCTGTCGACTTTCGCTAAACCAAACATAAAAAAATTATATATGAATCATGAAGAAGCGGTATCATTTCTAAGTCATATCCGCCCCTTCCTTGATGAGATTTGTCCGCTGATGATTGATCCGGCTATTAAAGAGCGGATGATTGAAGAACCTTTGACCTGCCATGTTAATCTGGACTACGCCAGTCACACTGGATTGAAGGCAACAATCGATTTTCAATATGGTCAGCATCACATAGATCCCTTTCAGCCTAAGGAAACACTATCAGAGTCTTCTGACGCCCAATTGGTCATTCGCGACAAGATCAAAGAAAATGAATTGCTGACAGCGTTGACAGCGGCAGGCTTCACCCGGTACGGCCAGAGCCTTCGTCTCAATGAAAGTGACGGCATTTTTGATTTTTTCGAAACAGGATTGTCCGGCATAAAAAATATAGCTGGCATTTCAATGACTGATGATGTCAAAAACGTCAAAATTCTGCCGCCCCCTGTTTTGTCTTTTCACTTCTCACGCCTGGAAGACCAGGATGAGCTGACTTTCACGCAGAACCTTGGACAGTTAAAGGCTGATGAGTGGTCTCATTTCATCAAAGCACTGAAAGAAAATCGCTCCTATTACAGACGCACGGATGGATCCTTCCAGAAAGTCAGCACAGATCATAAAGAGATATTAACTGATCTTGATCACCTGATGCGGCTCTGGCAGATAAAACCAGGCAGCAGAACCCTGAAAGTGCCGGCATACAGAGCTTTAACACTCAGCCGCTTTTGTGAGCGCTACCTGGATTCTGACACTTTTTCTATTTTTGATCGGCTTAGAGAACTCGTGACAAACTTAAACCGGCCAGGAGCACTAAGGTTTCGCACACCTCATCTTCTGGCTGATAAACTTCGCCCTTATCAGAAGACAGGTTTTCGCTGGCTTTGCACACTGGACTATTATGGACTCGGCGGTATACTGGCCGATGACATGGGACTGGGAAAAACACTGCAGACTATAGCGTTTATCCATACTATCTGGAACAAACACAAGCGAAATACACTGATTGTAGCTCCCACCAGCCTAATATACAACTGGGCTGCTGAACTTGAAAAATTCGCCCCCGGCCTGCCCTATGCCATCATCGACGGTCATCCGCAGCAACGAGCTGATGTGCTGAAAAATAACAGGCAATTTGCCTGCCTGATTACATCCTACTCACTGTTGAGGCGCGATATTGATGAGATAAAAACCATTAAATTCGGTTGTTGTTTTATTGATGAGGCGCAGAACATCAAAAACCCAGACACACTGAACGCACGTTCTGTTAAAAAAGTTCAGACGGAAAGATGCTTCGCGCTGACAGGAACACCCGTTGAGAACACGTTGACTGAGCTCTGGTCTATTTTTGATTTCATCT
>SLMY01000115.1 GCA_007133255.1 Clostridiales bacterium | reverse complement strand
CTTCTTCTTTAAGTCTTTTCACCTCATCATTCCAGTTCCCCTGCTCTGGTTTCAGAAAGTCGGCACCGATTGTATAATTGCCTATACCAAGACCCTCACGGCTGCATGCTTCAGCCAGTCTTGACGCGTAATCCGCTTTGTTCTCTCCTTCGGGAACAATCAATCCGGCAAACTCAATAAACTCAAAGCCCATCTCACGAGTCAGCGCGATCAGCTCAAACTGTGTATATTTCCCTTGATTAACCAGCGCGCTGTAACTATATGAACTGACACCAATTCTCATCACTAAATCCTCCTGTCTGTTCAGTTTCTAACTGTCAGGCATTCAACTTTTTAATCTGCTCGTTTAAGAAATTGACCGCGAGCTGAATATCTTTCTCCGGATGATCGCCCACCTCGCGCTCAATCGTCAAAAAGCCGCTATACCCGTTATCGTGAAGCGCTTTCAAATAAGCAGGGAAGTCAACGCCGCCCTGGCCTAAAGGCAGTTCACGGAACGCTTCGCCAGCTTGTATTTCATCTTCAATCATGCCGTAAACAACTTCCGGCGGTTTTTCCAGCAGACGGATACCATCTTTAGCATGTGTATGGACGATATAGGGCGCCAGCGTTTTAACAGCTTCTACAGGATCATCACCGGTGACCATAATAAAATTGGCAGGGTCAAGATTAACCCGCACACCTTTCGCGCCCAGACTGTCAAGAAAACGGCGAAGTACAGGTGCTGTTTCAGGCCCTGTTTCAATCGCGAACGAAGCGCCTACTTCATCACCATACTGAGCCAGTTCAAAACAGGCTTTCTGCATGACAGCATACCGGGGAACAGTTTCGTCTTCTGGAACAACACCAATATGAGTTGTCACAACATCAGTTTCCAGTTCCCTGGCCAGATCCATAATCCTTTTTGATTTTTCAATCCGCCAGTCATTATCTTCTTCATGCATAAAACCATGACCGCCAAGATCACCACATAGAGCGGAAATGACCAGACCAGCGCTTTTTACTCTGTCCAGAATATCGCGCCGCTGTGCTGAATTTAGATTCTCCGGCGCCATTTCACCATTGGTGGCATAGACTTGAATCCCGTCTGCCCCCATGTTTTTCGCCTTTTTTATTCCTTCAATTAAAGGAACACGGAAAGAATCTGTCATGACACCAATTTTAAAGTTAATCATGTAAACACCTGTCCTTTCTGTTATGGACCGATGAACGGTCTTATTTTGTGTTGCCTATCATCTTCATTATAATACAAGATACACTGATGACCAGAAAGATTGTTGTTATGGTATGAAAGCTGTCAAAAATTATACATAAGTGGACAAATTCTTTTGATCATGACCGATCGAAAGATGACTGGTCCGCCAAGACGCTGCTTGTTGAAGTCGCGACAGGTTTGATTTAAGATTGAGATATATTAATCAGGAGGTCCGGAAGATGCTGAAAATAGGTTATATTGATTATTTTCTAGATGAATGGCATGCGGAGCACTATCCAGCCTGGATTAAACAGCAAGGGGAGTTATTAGGAATAAAAGCTGAAGTAACTTTTGCCTGGGCTGATATTAACGCGCCGGAGGGTGAAGCTAACCAGGCATGGTGTGATCGGCATGGCATAACGTTATGCGGCTCAGAAGCAGAAGTGATAGCGCTTTCAGATGCCATCATCGTTTTGTCGCCCAATCACAGCCAGCATCATGAACGTTTGTCCAAACTGGCTTTGCAGTCTGGAAAACCCGTTTACATAGATAAAACCTTCTCACCTGACGCGGCCAGCGGTGCTCGCATGTTCGATCTGGCTGAAAAATACGGGACACCCATGTTTTCAGCTTCAGCGCTGCGTTTTTCCCGCCAGCTGATGACGATGACCGACAAAGACAAAGTCTGCATGATGTCTTCCACAGGTCCTGGAGATTTTGAGACCTATGCTGTCCACCAGGTGGACATGCTGGTAGCGGTTCTGGGGGCTGAGCCACGGCGCATGATGGCTGTAGAGCAAGGTGTTCATCGTCAGATCATAATAGAATTTGAGAAGGGGACGGGCAGTTTGCTTCAGATGCCTGAACTTGATTTCAATCTTTACGTGGGCAATACGGATGGCCATACCAGTTCGAATAGCTGTTCAGATTTTTTCGAGAATTTAATCGCGGCCATGCTTGAATTTTTTGTTAATCCTGCAAATCTGCCTGTGACCAGGCAAGAAACAATGGCCTGTATGCGGATTCTTGAGACAGGTAAACAGGCATTGCGAAATCCAGGCTCCTGGTTCGCGTTATAAACCGCTATAATCAATATGAAGATGTGATAAAACGAACAAAATAAGGAGGTCTAACATGAGCAAACTAAAAGCGGCCATCATCGGCTGTGGAACAATCGCGACCAGCGCGCACCTGCCAGCCTACCAGGCCGCCGCTGATCTGGCCGATGTCAAATATTTTGTTGACATTATTCCCCAAAGAGCAGAAAAACTTCGAGATGTATATGGTTCGGGCAAGGCTTTAACAGATTATCGTGATATTCTTGATGATCCAGAACTTAGCTGTGTGTCTGTCTGCACACCTAACACATCACATGCGCCTATTACAATTGATTTTTTAAAGGCTGGTAAACATGTGCTTTGTGAAAAACCAGCAGCAGTTAACGCGAATCTCGCGGCCGATATGCAGAAAGCGGCCGATGAGAACGGCAAAATTCTGAATATCGGGGTTGTTAACCGCTTCAATACCGCTGTCAACAAAATACAGGAAATGATCAGCGCTGGTGAGCTGGGTAATCTTTATCATGTATACTGCTCATTCAGAGCGCATCGCTCGATTCCTGGCCTTGGCGGCCCCTTCACGACTAAATCAGAAGCTGGAGGAGGTGTGCTGATTGACTGGGGGGTTCATTTTCTTGATTTAATTTACTTTTGCATTGGACAGCCCGCTCTTAAAACCGTTTCTGCCGCTACTTACTCAGTCTTGGGACGTGATCTGAAAAACTATGTGTTTGAAAGCATGTGGGCCGGCCCGCCGGACTATGAGGGTACATATGACGTCGATGACTTTGTTACAGGGCTGGTGAGGACAGAAGGTCCAACACTTAATCTGAACGGCGCATGGGCACAAAATATCGGTGAAGGCGCTATGTTTATTGAATTCCTAGGTGATTTGGGTGGTATTAAGCTTAATTATGGCGGATCCTTTACATTCTACTCGACAAAAAACGGGATGCTTTCCGAAACCCGCTACACGTTTGAGTCAGACAATATGTTTAACGCTGAAATACGTGATTTCCTGATTAAAGCACCGCAGGGCATCAAAACGAAAGCTAATATTGACAACGCGATTTTGACATCACAGCTGATGGACCTGATATACGACTCAGCCGCGAAAGGTGAAGAAATTAAAGTGTAGGTTACTGACCCGCGACTAAGTCAAAGTCATAAAGCAGGTGATAGCGTTTGCTTAGGAAATGACCGTGTCAGCTTTCAACATATGATAACTGATAATCAAACATAAAAACTCCCTTCGTTGAGGCTGCGAGAAAGCATGCTTTTCTGAAGGGAGCTTTTCAGGTTGAGGGCTTTTCAATGTTAACGATCATTTTGCATTTGCGGCAGGTAAAAAATACTGAAATCTGATAAAATTAGAGGATATCATTTCAGACAGCCAATTTTTTGCTGGTTATTAATATCATTATTATGATGCGAAGAAAGTTCTGATTCGTTCTTAAAAAAAGAAAAGTATCAGAAAAGATTACCGGGAGTGTAGAAGATGAGTAATGAGAGTGGCAAGAGCCAAGAAGCACAGGATAAAAAGACGGTTCCTGTCTGGCACCATATGGAAGTGCCGGATGTCCTCGACAAGCTCAGTACAGATGATGCTAAAGGTCTGACTGCT
>SLMY01000014.1 GCA_007133255.1 Clostridiales bacterium | reverse complement strand
GTTTCGCGATGGTTGAGGCAGGCTTTATACGAGCCAAAAACGCTGGCAATATCATTATGAAAAACGTGATGGACTTCGCCATCGGTTCACTCGCCTTTTATTTTATCGGCTTTGGTCTTATGTTCGGAGACACATTTAATGGTCTGGTTGGCTCTTCTGGTTTTTTCAGTCCTGATCAGATGTCAATCTCTGCCTTTGACGGATTGACCCCGGCAGTCTTTATCTTCTTTCAAACGGTTTTTGCCGCAACAACTGCCACCATTGTTTCTGGCGCGATGGCAGAAAGAACGCGTTTCAGTTCTTATATCGCCTATAGTGCTGTGATCAGTCTGGTTATCTATCCGGTTGTGGGTCACTGGATCTGGGGCGACGGCTGGCTGGCAAATCTTGGTTTTGTTGATTTTGCCGGATCAACAGTCGTTCACTCGGTCGGCGGCTGGGCAGCGCTGGTTGGCGCGGCAACGGTTGGCCCTCGAATTGGCAAATATACGAAGGAAGGCAAGCCTCAGGCTATACCAGGACATAATATTTTATTAGGTGCGCTGGGTGTCTTCATTCTCTGGATGGGATGGTTCGGGTTTAACGGCGGCAGCACCCTGGAAGCCAGCTTTGAAATTGGCCATATCGCGATGACCACAAATCTGGCCGCTGCTGCCGCAGCTATAAGCGCCATGATTATTACCTGGATGCGCTATGGCAAACCAGAAGTCAGTATGACCCTGAATGGTGTTCTGGCCGGTCTGGTCGCGGTTACCGCAGGTTGTCAGGTAGTCACAATAAAAGGCAGTGTTTTTATAGGTGTCATCGCTGGTTTTGTAGTAGTGTTTGGCGTTGAGCTGATTGATAAAGTTCTTAAAGTTGATGACCCGGTTGGCGCTGTAGCAGTCCATGGCCTAAATGGCGTTGTAGGAACCCTGATGGTAGGCGTTTTCGCCAATTATGCTCCCGGCACAGAAGACGCTGTAACCGGTTTGCTGTATGGCGGCGGACTGAGCCTGCTCGGGATTCAGGCCACAGGTGTAGCGGCAGTTGGCGCCTGGACACTGGCAACAACATTTGTTCTGTTCCAGGTAATTAAAAGAACAATGGGTCTTCGTGTTTCGCATGAACATGAAACGCTGGGACTTGATATAAATGAGCATAATACGCAAGCTTACACTGATTTCATCATGAAATAATGAAATAAGCCATTCTAAGCAATAAGTCAACTGAGGTATAAAACGATTGAAAGCAAGATAACTGAATAAGTACATCCCCTTGCGCTTTGTCCCTGCTGCTGTTTATTCTCCATCTTAACCGCAGCAGGGGCCTTTTTATGTTCTGTTTTTTTCATCTGGATTATTTCGAACTGTTTCAGAGGCGGTTAGAGCCTTCAATTTTGTCCTTCTTCTGGATTATCGCTGCTTCTGTCAGAGATTGCCTGGTCCTTCACATCTGTTTCGGTCCGGGGTGGAGCAGGTTTATGATTTTCATGATCAATAACAACTGGTTCGTCTGGCCTGGCTGGTTGATGATCAGCATCCGAATGACTCTCACTTCGTATTTTTATGTTGAATAACCCGGCTTTCTTTACCATCTGGTACATCATGAGCAGAACAATCAGATAAACAATCAGCATCAGACTTTGAGCCCGTAAACCAAAAAACAAAATGGCCAACACCATAACCGGATGAATCTCAATAGAGTCAGCGACCAGCTTCGGCTCTATAAACTGGCGAATTGCTGTGACCACCAGATAGCCGATAATAACAGCGATTCCCAGCGCTGTTTCGCCATTTATAAGTAAATAAGCGGCCAGCGGCCAATACACAAAACCAATCCCGAAGATCGGCAGCACATCTGCGATGCCGGCGGTCAGTGAGAGCAGTAAGGCGTAGTTGACTTGAATAATACTGAAAAATATAAGTGTCAGGATAAAGGTAATCGTGTAGACAATCATGTATGAGCGAATATAACGGCCGATCATGCGGATGCCAACACTCCAGACATTTTGAAATTGAGCGACGAATTGATCGGAGAAGGCACGCTTTATTTTTCGATTCATTTTGTTAAGGTCACGTGACAGGAAAAAAGTTGAGAAAATAATAACAAAAAACATCATCAGCCAGACAGGCAGAGCGGCAATCGCGATGACCGCGACACGGACAAGTCTATCGATGATCAACAGTCCGCTTTGGGCCAGAGAAAAAATCTGTGCCTCATATTGCTGCAGCCATTCTAGATCAAACTGCTGGAAAAATTCTGAAACAGTTTGAAACAATTGATGCATAGGCGCGGTGATAAACTCAAATTGTTCTGGATCAATGCGCTGGATCAGCAAAGCGGCTTCTTGCACTAATCCGATAATCAGCCAGGTTAAGAGACCGAATATCGCTGTAAAAAAGAGCACAGTCATCAACAAGGCGGCCAGAGTAGGACGAAATTTCAGTTTGCTAACCAGGAGTTTTATACCTGGCTGCAGCAGCCAGGCAATTAGGAAAGCGATCAGAAAGGGAAAAGTATAGGACAACGTTTTATAAATGAGCAAAAAAATGACAGTGAAAATGAGCAAGAACACTGCTGTTTTGCGCAAGTGCTGAACATACTCATCCTTTATCCAGGTGATTTTAAATTTTGGAGACCGCATGTTTCCATCCTCGCCTCTTTTTTAATATCTGTCAGTATCACTTAAATGGAACTGTCCATGGTCTTAATGGCTGGCTTTACTGCTCATATTAAGTGAAAAAGCAGTATCCTGATGATTTTGCGCTGAATTCAGTATGTGATAAAGTTCATCGGGCCGGCTGATCAAATAATTCGGATTGCCGGTCTGAAGTAAATTTTTAGTATCGTGTCCCCATGTAACCGCTGCTATATCAATCGGGATTTTCTGGCAGGCTGCAATATCCCGAAGTTCATCACCAATATAAATCACTTTCTTCGCGTTAAGCTGATGTTTTTTGAGCAGCTGCCGGATTCCTTTATCTTTACGCATGAGATCCGGCGCGCTGTAAACAGCTTCAAATTGATCAATCTCATGATGCTTTAAGAAACGGACAATGTTGTCGGACGCGTTAGAAGAGAGGATAAACAAACGCTTAGACTGACCGGCCAGGTCTTTTATCAAATTTTCTATACCTGGCACAAGTTCCAGCAGGTCAATGTGATTGGCATACGACTGTTTGACTTCTTTGACAAGCCTTGGCAGTTTATAAAGCGGCAGCCCCGTTTTGCGAATTTTCTCACGCAGAGGCAAAGATTTTAATTCATCAAATGACTGCCTGTCCATCGGCTGCATCTGATAACGATCAACAAAATGTTCCATCAGCTGATCAATGACACGATCAGAATCTACAAGTGTTCCGTCAAAATCGAATATAATGATATCGTACAAAATGTCCTCCCACAGGTGTCTGCAGATACCTGAATGTGCTCATGCTTCTTGTTCTCTTTATTTCAGTACTTCGTGTTATACTATCAAACAGTCAGTCAAAAATATCGCTATTTGTATGATAGCATAAACCAGGCTCAAATGATGTTAGAAAACCGAATTAACCTGGTTTCTCAAGGCCAAAGTACTTTTAGAGGCTATTGTGTATGACGTTATTCTAACAATTATTACAATTCGTTCACAAAATGACCTTGACAATTTACACAGCCACGCATATACTTAAGTCAAGCTCCAGGGAATACCAATTTTTACTACATTCCATGCAGGAGTGCTGCCACCTTAAATAAGTGGTTGCGAAATGATAAGTAGTTGAAGAATTATTTGTCTATCAGACAAGGAATAGTTATTCTTAACAAAGAAGCAGGGGTTTATCCTTTGTGGAAGCGTAAAAGAAAGATTGTTTAATGTAAGATAAAAAATTTCGCTGAAAGAGCACATATACTGGGAATAAGGTTT
>SLMY01000252.1 GCA_007133255.1 Clostridiales bacterium | reverse complement strand
GTTTGCGATGAAGTTATTCTGCTTCCCGATGTTCATTCGCTTTTCGCGCCGGCTGTCGCTGTAACCCCGACTCAGATGCTGGCCTATTACTTCTCACTACTGAAAGGACATGATGTGGATAAGCCCAGAAATCTGGCAAAAAGCGTGACGGTGGAGTAGTTGTTATAAATCAATCACAGTGATTGTGTTGTGCATAGAGTTTTCATGGCGGTGAGCGTATCAAACTCATTGATGTGATACTAAGGTTTAGCCGATTAACTGGGAAACAGTTCTTTCAACTTAGTTTTTTGCTCATATAAAGAATCAGATCGTCATCATTCTGGCAGGCAGCACCAATCTCAAGCTGTTTATTGTGATACCAGACTCCGCTGCCGTCAAAAACATAGCCCCGACGTACATAAAGCTGTTGAGCGGGCCCGTAGCCTTTGTGAAGACCAACACCCAGTGTAAGGGTATCAGAAGTTTTAGCCGCTTCGGCTTCAAGCCGATCCATAATCGCGGACGCGACGCCTAGACCTCTGAAACGGATAAATACATTCAAATCATTGATGTTTGGCCATGGCTTACCGGCAAAAGGACCGTTTTTATCTTCTGGCAGCAGGGTCGCGTAACCGGCAATCTGCTGATCAACTTCGGCGACAGCGACAAAACGCTTTCCCTGCCGTTGATCACGATAATAGCTTTCAAGATTGGCCAGTGATTTGTCCCAGCCCTGATCAGCAAACGCTGTGTGGATGGCCTGAGCGTCAGTTTCACGCATGGTTCTGATGACAATGCTTCTTTTTCCTTTTTGCTTCATTCTCATATAACCCCAAATACATTTCATGCTGTTTTTCGCGTAAACAGTCAACAAGATTACCGCGCGCCTTGACGTGCATCTAATAGCGGAAAAAAGCGCACAGGTTAAACAATTCGAATAGCAGCAGTACAGCCTACAGTTTCAGCCAGTTTTTGGACGCCGTCTCAATGAGTGAATCAGCTTCCTGGCGTGAGGCGCAATGTGTTTGAATGTAAACACCATCGCTGCCTGTCTGATTAAAAATGGTGGGGATTTGTTCGGGTCGGACACCCAGCAGCACCACTTTCTTACCAGCTTTGATAATCTGCTGATAGAGCTCAAGAGACAGTGAGTCATCAAACCGCTGGATCATTTTGCCCTGACTGTTTTTGTCTGCTTTGGGAAGCGGAACCCACTGGATCGCATGAACATGCGGTAATGATAAAATCATCGGCAGATGTTTTATTTCCTCAGGTCCATCCAGATGATAAATCGCCTCGCCAATGGCTGAAGAGACAAAATCGAGAGAGGGCAGGATAAAGGACTCAAACATATCAGGTGAGATCATCACAGAAAGGTCACACTGCAGCGGATACCAGGGTTTATCGTGAACCATGGGAATCCAGCCGGAGTAACCACATCCAGAAGGCCTTATCAGATCAGTCAATTCATTGAAATAAGCGATAAACGCCTTATCAAGCTGCTTTTCGGCTTGCCGCACCACTTCTGGATTCTCAATCATGTCAACCAGCAGTTCTTCTCCGCGCAGTGAGAAAAGCACGTCATACTGCCCGCCAATATCTGTATATGAAACGGTATACCGCCCAGTAGCCGCTTCGCATAGTTTGCGGGTGTGATCATGAATAGCCTGATACAAAGGATGTGAACGGTCAGTTTCAAATCTGGACGGCTTCTCCCAATTTTTTATGGGCGGGTGAAGATCAAACCAGATACTGTCTTCTTGCAGCTCATAAGGCGCACCCAATAAAGCGGCATGTACGCCAGGTCCGAAATTGACAAAAACATTGTGAATGGCGTCCTGTCCCCAGAAAAGATTGACCGCGTCAGCTTCGGTCTTGCGAATTCTAAAATCAGCAGAAAGCCATTTTTCTTCCAGACTAGCGGGCACAGGCGGGTTCATCGGCAGCGGTTTATGATCATGAATGGGAGATGTGACACCCAGATAACCGCCTTCACCTTTTCGCAGTGGCTGCCAGAAACGCTGATGGCGCTGTCTTTTGATAATCATGTCCTGTTTATTCATATAGATATGCCTCCAAACAATGAGTCTGTTTATATCATACAAGGTTGTTGATGAATCGCCAACTATAATTTCGGGTGTATTTTGTATAATAGGCCCACATTCATTAGTGATTGGCCGTTTTTTATATGTTACAATGATAGGCATGCAACCCGTTGTCAATAATATAAAAGGATGTGGTAAAATGCTGGCTCCAATAAAAGGTTTTGAAAGAGACAAAACCCCTTATCTTATAGCTGCTTATGTGACTGATAAATCATTACCCTATGTCACCGCCGACGATGCTGCCCGATTAACACATATAAATGTCGCTTTTGGTTTAGTAAAAGATGACGCGATTGTCACGGATCATCTGAAGAATTTATATATGCTTGACAAGATTAGATCTGACAATCCCAGTGTAAAAATTGTTCTTTCGCTGGGCGGCTGGGGAGCAGGCGGCTTTTCTGAAGCCGCGTCTACAAAAGAAGGCAGAGAGACTTTTATATCTACCGCTTTGCAGACGATGACAAAGCACCAGTTTGACGGACTTGACCTGGACTGGGAGTACCCCTGCTATGGCGAAGCCAGCATAGCCTGCAGCCCCGATGATAAAGTGAATTTTACGACTTTATGTCAAGGCCTTAGAGAAGCGATTGACCAGCAAGGCAAAAAAGATAACCGTCACTATATTTTAAGTATAGCAGCCGGCGCTGACCAGTATTTTGTTGATGGAACTGAAATGGACAAAGTAGAGAAATTCCTGGATTATGTGCAGCTGATGACCTATGATATGCGTGGCGGTTTTCAGACCTTGACCGGCCATCATACAGGCCTATATACAGGCACCGGCGATCTTTTCCGCATCAGTGTAGACGCGTCGGTCCGCATTTTTGAAAAAGCAGGTGTACCAAAAGAAAAGATTGTTATTGGTTCAGCTTTCTATGCCAGAAAATGGAATGACGTACCTGACAATAATCATGGACTATACCAGATGACCAGCTCTTTTGGCGGTTACGGCGCACGATACAGTGAACTGGCTGAAAACTATATCAATCAGAACGGCTTTATCCGTTATTGGGATGATGAAGCGAAAGCACCTTATCTGTTTAATGGACGTGAGTTCATCAGTTATGATGATCCTGAATCGCTCAAGCATAAATCAGCCTATATCAGGGACCAGGGATTATTGGGTATTATGTACTGGGAACACAGTGGTGATAAGAAGCGGGAACTTTTGCAGACGCTATATGAGGAATTAAATAAGAAGTAAGTGTTCCAGGCCATTAAGAAAATAAAGAAGTAAAATAGAAGTAAAGATGATTAGACTCATATGAAGCATAGATGTTTTTACCACAGGGAGGACGCGGCTCAATGAACAACCGCTCGATCAAGCTTTTGATCAGTATTTTTATGGTTATCGCACTGTCTATAGTAACTGTTTCTGCCTATACACGCTTTGGGCCAGGACAGGATGATACTCCCAGCCAGACCAGTCAAAATGGACGGGACGCTGCTGGTCATGGACAGGAAACTGAAGATAGTCCGCAGATATCCGGAGGCGGCACGACCGATAAGGAAACTGAGATAACAGAGCCGACAACTGTTCTGGATTTGGTGCCTTTGCCCATTTCCATGGATGATCCGCCACCGGAAATTCCGGATATCGGCACGGGTCTCAGACGCTGGCCGGAGGTTTTAGCGATACCGGCAGTCAGGAATCCTGATTTTTCGGTTTATCGCGGTGTGACCGGTGAGCAGCCCCTGGAAGGTATTACGGTTATCCTGGATCCCGGGCATGGCGGGCAGGATGGCGGCGCGCAGTATCCGATCGGCGTGGGTAACCCGGACTACGTGGAGAAAGAAATCACGTTGGATGTCAGTCTTCTGATC